>NZ_JBXWPK010000015.1:0-92820 GCF_059611825.1 Ruegeria sp. CDSA221 | reverse complement strand
TTGTTCCGGCGGTTGCACATATGGTCGAGGCCGTAACCGAACATCTGCAGACATGGCCAGGCAATCCCGTCGTGATCGACCCGCGCAATGTTCCGACCGAAGAGGCGGTTCAGCAGAAACGCGCAGCTTTTGCCGCAGCGGACCTTGCTCTGGCGGCATCGGGTACCGTGTCGCTTGAACTTGCAGCCCAAGCAACACCCATGGTGATTGCCTACCGCCTCAGCTGGCTGACCCAGAAACTGGCAGTACGTATGGTCAATCTGGACACGGTTACATTGGTCAATCTTGTCTCGGAAACGCGTTCCATCCCGGAATGCCTGCTGGATGACTGCCTGCCGGATAAGATTGCCGTAGCGCTACGCGAGGTCGCCCTGAAACCTGACGCGCAGCGCAGCGCGATGGATCTGACAATGGAGCGCCTGGGCCGTGGCGGCGACGCCCCTGGTTTCAGAGCTGCAAAGGCCGTGTTGGCCAGAATGCCGTCCTGATGGCCGAGTTCATCCTCTTTGGTTTTTCGGCCTTTCTGGCATTGATACTGACCAATCTGGATAATCTTGCCGCATTGGTGGCTCTGATCTTGGTGTCAGGGGACAAACGGGCCGTCTTTGGCTTTCTGTTCGCACAGGGCTTGGTGATTTCGGCGTCCTTGCTGTTCGCCATGGGGATCGAGGGCGTAATACCGGGCTGGGCCGGGTATCTGGGGATGATCCCGCTGACACTGGGCTGTCTGGCCGCCATCCGCCAATGGCGCGGGCAGGGCGTCGACACTCCTGCGCATCTCGAAGCCGGAGCATCAATTTTGGTGACAACCTTACTGTTTACCAGCCTGTCGATGGACACTTTGGCCGTTCTGGCGCCGTTATTGGCGGATTCAACGCCAGGCTTTCGGATCGCCGGAGCCTTCGGCGCAGGGCTTGCCGTGGTAGGATTGGCCACGCTGGCGCTGCTGGGCGCCAAATCTCCGCTCATCAGTGGTCGCATCGCGCGCAAGCTTGAGATGCTTGTTCCTTACGTGATGATCTGCGCTGGCCTTTATATTCTCAGCAACTCGTGGACTGACGCAGTTTAATATCCGCGCCAAATCCAGCCGCCGCCAAAGATGCGGCTGCCTTCGGACGCATAGAAAACACAGGCCTGACCGGGCGACACACCTTCTTCCGGGGTCAGCAACTCGACCTCTGCCGTGGTGTCCGAAAGCGGGCGGATGATGGCCTCACGCGGGGGGCGGGTCGAGCGAACCTTGACCAGGACGTGCCATTCATCGCGTGACGTAAACGGCTCATCGCCCAGCCAGTTGATCTCACGCACCGGAATGGTGCGGGTGGCCAACATCTCTTTGGGGCCAACCACAACCTGTTTCTTGTCGACATCCAGCTTCACCACGTAAAGCGGGTCGCTGAGGCCTCCGATACCAAGCCCGCGGCGCTGACCAATGGTATAGTGGATTACCCCGTTATGCTGGGCCAGCACACGACCATCCGCATGAACGATCTCACCCGGTTCCGCCGCGCCGGGGCGCAGCTTTTCGATTACGCTGGCATAGTTGCCGTTGGGCACGAAACAGATGTCCTGACTGTCGGGCTTGTCGGCAACAGCCAGCCCATATTGCGCAGCCATTTCGCGCGTCGCGTCCTTGGAAGGCAGGTGGCCCAGCGGAAAGCGCAGGAAATCCAGCTGTTCCGGGGTCGTCGAGAACAGGAAATAGGATTGATCGCGGTTGGCATCCTCGGCGCTGTGCAATTCAGGCCCGTTGGAGCCTGTCTTGCGCTGAATATAGTGGCCGGTGGCCATGCAATCAGCCTCAAGATCCTTGGCGGTTTCCAGCAGGTCCTTGAATTTCACCCGTTCGTTACAGCGAATGCAGGGAACCGGCGTCGCACCGGCCAAATAGCTGTCGGCGAATTCGTCGATCACGGCGTCCTTGAAGATGTTCTCATAATCCAGAACGTAATGCGGAAACCCGCGTTCCTCGGCCACGCGGCGCGCATCGTGAATGTCGATACCGGCACAGCAGGCCCCCTTTTTGGCCAAAGCAGCACCGTGATCGTACAGTTGCAGGGTGACGCCGATGACGTCATACCCCTGATCCGCCAAATGCGCGGCCACGACCGAGCTGTCCACGCCTCCGGACATGGCAACTACCACCCGCGTTTCAGACGGGGGCTTGGCAAAGCCAAGAGAGTTCAGCGGTGTCTCGGTGTCGAGGGCCATGACGGTTCCAGTACGGGTTAAGAAAGACCGGCAGAATATAGGAAAATTCTAGATACTCTCAAGGGGCGGTTTCACAACACGTTAAGTAGCATGGTGTCAGCTTTGTCGCAGCACGAAGAGGACCGAAAGATGTATTTGCACAAAGTAGAGGGGCCCAGGTCGGTAACCCTGCCGGATGGAACGGTTTTATCCCGGGCTGATCTGCCGCCAAAAGAGACAACCCGCTGGGTGGCATCCCGTAAAGCGATTGTAGTCCGGGGCGTTCTTTACGGATTGATCACGCTTTCGGAAGCCAAAAACCAATATGGCCTCAGCGATGAAGAATTTAATTCCTGGGTTTCTGCGGTCGCAGAACACGGAACGGACGCATTAAAGGTCACCACGATAAAAAAATATCGACAACCTAAAGGAGAGTGTGAATAAATGATTCAACGGTAACGTCAGATTAACCATTTTTGAGCAGGCTCGATTTTAATTGGTAAATTGAGCTGAATTGGAGCAGTAAATGCGTATACTTCTTGTCGAGGATGATCCAACCACGTCCAAAAGCATCGAACTGATGCTGACACATGCCAATCTGAATGTATATGCGACAGATTTAGGCGAAGAAGGGATCGACCTCGCAAAACTTTACGATTACGACCTGATCCTCCTTGATCTCAACCTTCCGGATATGAACGGGCATGAAGTGCTGCGCCAGTTGCGGGTTGCGCGGGTGGAAACGCCGATCCTGATCCTGTCGGGGGCCGACGATACAGAAAGCAAAATTAAGGGCTTCGGATTTGGTGCTGACGATTATCTGACCAAACCATTCCATAGAGAAGAATTGGTAGCACGTATCCACGCCATTATTCGCCGCTCAAAAGGGCATTCTCAATCCATAATCCACACCGGGCGCGTTGCAGTGAATCTGGATGCGAAAACCGTCGAAGTGGAAGGCAAGGCCGTTCACCTGACCGGCAAAGAATATCAAATGCTCGAACTTCTGAGCCTTCGAAAGGGAACAACCCTGACTAAAGAGATGTTCCTTAACCATCTCTATGGGGGAATGGATGAGCCCGAATTGAAGATCATTGACGTCTTTATCTGCAAATTGCGCAAAAAACTTAGCAATGCCACCGACGGCGCAAATTATATCGAGACCGTCTGGGGCAGGGGATATGTGTTGCGCGATCCTCAGAAGAACAGCGTCGATGAACCTCGCATTGCGGTTGGCGCCTAGGCGCGCAAGTTTTTCGTCGCCAAGGGTCCGGGGCGACACCCTCGCTCACTGAACAGCACATCTGGACCTAGCCATGCCCTCGCCCTATCACTGAACTCCAAGAACAATTGACGGGGCGAGGGCATGAGCAATTCCATTTCTGTATCAGACCTGACGGAAGATCAGGCACGCAATGAATTGGCGCGGCTGGCTGGGCTTTTACATCATGCGAACGCATTGTATCACCAGAAAGACGCCCCCGAGATTTCTGATGCCGACTATGATGCGCTGAAACTCAGAAACTCAGAAATCGAGTCGCGATTTCCGCAACTCAAGCGATCTGACAGCCCATCGGATATCGTTGGTGCCCGCCCCGCCGATGGGTTCTCCAAGATTTCACATGCCGTGCGCATGCTGTCTTTGGGCAACGCTTTTCAAGACGAAGACGTCTCTGATTTCGATCGGTCCGTCCGAAAATACCTAGGGTTGGATGACGAGACGAGTTTGAGCTATACGGCTGAGCCCAAGATCGACGGTCTCTCCCTTTCGCTTCGGTATGAGAGGGGTAGGCTTGTCCAGGCGGCCACGCGGGGAGACGGAGAAGTCGGGGAAAATGTTACCGCAAATGCGCTAACCATATCGGATATTCCACAGGTAATCACCGGCGCACCAGACATCCTTGAGGTTCGCGGCGAGGTCTATATGTCTCACGACGACTTTGATCGTCTAAATGAGAGCCAGTCCAAGAAAGGCGAAAAAACCTTCGCCAACCCGCGAAATGCTGCCGCAGGATCCCTTCGTCAGTTGGATTCCGCAATTACCCGTTCTCGTCCCCTCAAGTTTTTTGCTTATGCCTGGGGGGAGCTGTCTGAGCTTCTGGCAAGCACCCAATACGAAGCCATACAGCGCCTGAAGGAATTCGGATTTTCAACCAACCCGCTAACCCGTTTATGCGCGGATACAAAGCAGATTCTGGATCACTATCGCAGCATCGAGCTGCAGCGCGCGACGCTTGGATATGACATTGATGGTGTGGTCTACAAGGTAAACGATCTTGCGCTGCAATCACGGCTTGGGTTCCGGTCCAGCACACCACGTTGGGCAATTGCGCATAAATTTCCGGCCGAGCTTGCCTGGACCCGTCTTGAAGCGATCGACATTCAGGTCGGCCGCACCGGCGCGCTGAGCCCGGTGGCCAGGCTGCACCCGGTTACTGTCGGCGGTGTGGTCGTGTCGAACGCAACGTTGCACAACGAAGATTACATTTCTGGTAAAGACGCAAAAGGCGGCGAGATACGCGAAGGCAAAGACATTCGGATCGGCGACTGGGTTCAGGTTTATCGCGCCGGCGATGTGATCCCGAAGGTTGCCGATGTCGACATTTCGAAACGCCCGGATGATGCCGAAAAGTTCATCTTCCCGGAAAAATGCCCCGAATGTCACAGCGATGCGATCCGCGAGGAAGGTGACGCGGTCCGTCGCTGTACCGGTGGCGTTATCTGCCCTGCGCAAGCCGTTGAGAAATTGAAGCATTTCGTCTCACGCAAGGCCTTTGACATCGAAGGGTTTGGAGCAAAGCAGATTGAGATGTTCTATGATGATCCCGATCTGCCAGTTCGGACCCCGGCTGACATTTTTACTCTGAAACAACGAGATAATGCGAACCTGAACAGGCTGGCTAATCGCAAGGGATGGGGGGCGCAGAGCGCCACCAATCTGTGGCAAGCGATTGATGAAAAACGAGTTATTCCACTGGGTCGGTTGCTGTTTGCACTGGGCATTCGACATGTCGGCGAGGCAGCGTCGAACCTAATCGCAACGCATTACGGATCATGGGATGAGCTGGAAAAAGCGGTTACCATAGCGCATAGTCAGACCGGGTCAGAATGGGATGAGCTGCTGAACGTTGACGGTGTTGGTGAGGTTATGGCCCGCGCATTGGTTTCAGCCTTCGCCCAACCTGCCGAACGGCAGAGCATCGACGATCTTGTGGCTCAGCTTGATGTCCAAGACGCGAAACGGCCCGATACCTCGGGTAGTCCCGTTGCGGGAAAGACCGTGGTTTTTACGGGATCGCTTGAAAAGATGACCCGCGCCGAGGCCAAGGCTCGTGCCGAGGCATTGGGCGCCAAAGTGTCGGGATCGGTCAGCAATAAAACCGATCTTTTGGTTGCAGGACCGGGTGCTGGATCAAAGGCGAAAAAGGCGGCTGAACTTGGTATTGAGACGCTCGACGAAGATGGCTGGTTGCAGCTGATCGACGGCAAATGAGTGGTCGGCCCGAATCTCTGTTCCCGCTGTTTTCGCGGCTGGAAACGCTTGACGGCGTGGGGCCGAAAACGGCTCAGGTCTTGGCGCAGTCAGGTGTCGAGACCCCGCGCGACGTCTTGTTCGGGCTGCCTTATGCGGTGATTGATCGGCGCAGGCGCGATACCATTCAAGGCGTCGATTTGCCCTCGACGCTGACCGTAGAAGTCACCGTTGGCATCCATCGCCCCCCTAGAAACAAGGGAGGTGCGTATCGTGTCCATGTTGAAGACAGCCAGACTGAATTTCAGTTGGTGTTCTTTCATGCCCGCGGCGATTACTTGCAAAAAGTGCTCCCTCAGGGCGCGCGCAGGGTGATTTCTGGCAAGATCGAGCTTTTCGACGGCATTGCTCAGATGGTTCACCCGGATCACATGCTGCCGCCTGCGGATGCAAAGGATATCCCTGAGTTTGAGCCTGTCTATCATTTGACCCAGGGGCTGACCCAGAAAACTGCCTTCAAGGCCGCGCGTAGCGCGGTTGCACTCTCGCCGGAATTGACGGAATGGATTGATCCCGCGCAGGTCGCAAAAGAGAACTGGCCAGACTGGCTGAGCGCTGTACATGCAGCGCATAATCCGCAGGGTGCGGATGATGTAGCGTCTTTTTCTCCAGCGCATGAGCGTTTGGCCTATGATGAGCTGTTCGCGCATCAACTGACCTTGGCATTGGCCCGCCAACGAGAGCGCAGGGTCAAGGGGATCGCCAGCGCTGGTACGGGCAAGCTGCAATCCCGTGTGTTGTCGAACCTGCCATACAAGCCCACCAACGCCCAACAGCGCGCTATTCAAGAGATCGCCGGGGATATGGCCTCGGATACGCGCATGAACAGATTGCTTCAGGGGGATGTTGGGTCCGGCAAGACTCTGGTTGCGTTCATGGCACTGCTGGTCGCGGTCGAGGCGGGCGGGCAGGGCGTCATGATGGCCCCTACCGAGATACTCGCTCAGCAGCATCTGGAAGGGTTGCGCCCCCTCGCCGAAGAGGCGGGCGTGGTTCTGGAAATCCTGACCGGTCGCGACAAGGGGGCGGATCGGCGTGCCAAGCTGTTGGCGCTTCAACGGGGTGATATTCACATTCTGGTGGGCACTCACGCCGTATTTCAAAGCGATGTCGCGTTTCAGGAATTACGGCTGGCAATCGTCGACGAACAGCACCGATTTGGGGTCCGTCAACGCATGGAGCTGTCGGAAAAAGGCAGGGGGGCGGACGTTTTGGTCATGACAGCAACGCCTATTCCACGCAGTCTTGCCCTGACTCAATACGGTGACATGGACGTGTCCGTGCTTGATGAAAAGCCGCCGGGGCGAAAACCTGTCAAAACAGCGGTTGTGAGCACTGAACGGATTCAAGAAGTTGTCTCGCATCTGCAAAAAGCTATTGCTGAGGGCCGCCAATGCTATTGGGTCTGCCCGCTTGTCGATGAATCCGAAGTATCGGATCTGACCGCTGCCGAGGAACGGTTCAAAAGGCTGCGTGCCATTTTGGGGGACGGGATAGTGGGGCTGGTTCACGGCCAAATGCCGCCCGCCGACAAAGACGCAGCGATGAAGGCATTTCAGCAGGGGCAAACCAAAGTTCTGGTGGCGACCACGGTAATCGAGGTTGGCGTGAATGTTCCAAATGCCTCGATCATGGTCATCGAAAGGGCCGAGATTTTTGGCCTGGCGCAGCTGCATCAACTTCGCGGTCGTGTTGGGCGAGGCGAGGCAGAATCGACATGTCTGCTGATGTATCAGCCACCCCTCGGCGAAGGGGGGCGCAAAAGGCTGGAAGTTCTGCGCGAAACAGAAGACGGGTTCAGAATCTCAGAGACGGATCTGCAAATGCGTGGAGCGGGCGATCTGATCGGTACCGCGCAGTCAGGTCTGCCGAAGTTCCGTATCGCCGATTTGGAAAGGCAGGCCGGTTTGATGGCCGTTGCGCAGTCTGACGCAAGGGCTCTGCTGGGCGTGGACGCCAAACTTGAAACGCAAAGGGGCAAGGCGGCTCGTGTTCTTTTGTGGCTGATGAAACAGGATCAGGCAATCCGTTTGATATCAGTTGGTTAGACGAAAAGAGGAACATTAGTTCACAAATGTTCTCAAAAAGTTCTTTACCAGGACATCAAAATATGAGAACAAAAGGTCAACAAAGAATTAAAACCCTGACCGGAGGTACCCATATGCTGACCCAGATCAAGACCACCCTAAGTCGTTCCCAGTCGACGCTGCTGCAGGACGCAGCAGGTGCGGTTGCACTGGTGGTCATACTTATGGTCGCACTTCATCTTCCCGGAACGTATTAAGTCTTTCTGCCTGCGATCTCGTGCCGATCACGCCGCGCTTGTCATCCCCATTTCAATCAAGGGTGACCTGCCTGTCCCAATACCCTTGAAGGGCCATGCCTCGGCCCCGCGCGGATATCCGGACCCCACATGAGAAACGCATTACCTGCCGCCGCCCTTTCCGCCCGAAAGGAGCGGCGGTTTTTTTAAAGCTGGCCGGTTTTCATAATTTCCAACAACGCCGACAGAACCGAGTTTACTGCGACCGATGCCAGGATCATCCCCATGACACGGCTGATGATGGCGGCGCCTGAATGGCCGATCAGCCGAATGATCGGTTCGGCCAGCAACATCAGGACAAAGGCAATCGCAACAACCGACAGCATGACCAAAGCAGTGATCCCCTGATCAGCAACACTGTACCTGTTGTTATCGGTCAAGATGACGATGGCCAGCATCGCACCTGGTGAGGCAAGCGAGGGGACGGCAAGAGGAAAGATCGCTGGGTTGTGTTTGTGGAGTTCGTCTTTAATGTCATCCTTGGCGGCGCGCTGCTCGACTTCCTGTTTGGGCTCGCCAAAAATCATGGTCAGCGCGAACAGGAAAAGGATAATGCCGCCAGCGACTTGAAAAGAGTTCAGGCCGATATCCAGCGCCTCGATCAGCAGTTGCCCGAAGACCAGGAAAAACAATAGAATCCCGGCGCTTATAAGCGAGGCCACAAGCGCCATCTTACGGCGTGCGGCGGCCCCAAGCCCTGCGGTAACAGCGATGAAGACCGGGATTGTTCCAATCGGATCAATAACAACCCAAAGCGTGACAAAATGCTCAAGTAAACCGTTCAAAACTGGAATTCCCTTCGTTTATTCCGAAAGGCTATAACGTTTCGCCCGTCAAAACCATGTTTAGGCGCAATTTGCACGTTCCGCCTGTTCAAATGCCTCTGCGGTTGCATCAAGAACCAGCAGGATCGAGGCATGACGGTTCTTATATTCCCGTGCGGGCATCAAAACCTCTAGCCCATCAAATGGGGCCTCGGGTGCCGATCCATCCTTTTTCAGCATCGCGGACAGTTGCTCGCGCGCCTTTTCGACCTGAGCACGCGTTGTTCCGACGATTGCCCCGCCAACAACCGAAGCGGAGGCCTGTCCCAAAGCGCAGGCTTTCACGTCCTGACCGAACTCTGAAATTCTGCCATCCTGAACTTTGACATCAACCGTGATGGTCGACCCGCATAGGGGCGAGCGTTTTTTCACCGTAGCGTCAGCATCATCAAGCCGGCATAGGTGTGGGATATCAGCAGCAAGGGCCAGAATTCGGCCAGAGTATAGCTTTATCAGGTCATTCTCGCCGGACATGGCTTTCCCTCGTTGAATGTTCCCAATACATAGTGGCCATCCACCGGGATGCAAAAGGTTTTTGTCATGTCTTCCTCAGTCGCGTTCGATGCATCGAGTTTGAAATTCAACGAGGCCGGGCTGATTCCAGCCATCGCTCAGGACGAAAATACGGGCGAGGTATTGATGATGGCCTGGATGAACCAGAGCGCCATTGAAAAGACGCTTGAAACCAGACGCGTTACCTATTGGTCCCGCTCGCGCCAGTCATTCTGGATCAAGGGCGAAAGCTCGGGCCATGTGCAGGAATTGGTTGATCTCCGCGTGGATTGCGACCGGGATTGCCTGCTTGTCCTTGTGCGCCAGACCGGCCCGGCCTGCCACACCAACCGTCGATCTTGTTTCTACACAGCGGTCAGAGACGGGGACGAGGTCGAAATCATGACCCCCATGACCTGATTGGTCAAAGCCCCACCATCGCCCGAATATCTTCGGGCGTCGCCTCTTCGTCGCGAAACTTGGCAATGGCACGCGCATCGTCGCGTTTAGCCAGCCGTTTGCCGGCCTGATCGCGTATCAGGCGGTGATGCAGGTAGATCGGTGTCGGCAAACTCAACAGCGTCTGCAGCAGAACGTGGATACGTGTGGCTTCGAACAGATCCTGACCGCGAACCACATGCGTAACTTTTTGTGCAGCGTCATCCAGAACGACCGACAAGTGATACGACGTGCCCATATCCCGGCGCGACAGAACGACATCCCCAACCGTTTCCAACATCTCTGCCTGTGTGAACAGGACACAGCCGGATTCAGCGCCTGGACCTTCTCCAATCTCTTGAAACCATGCAGTGTTTTTATCGCTCTGAAACAGGCTGGATGTTTGTTGCAAAGCTTCGGCCATATCCAATCGCAACGGAATATTCAGCGGGCGTGGTTGACCCGATGAACCCTGTTGTTTCCAACGTGTGCGACACGTCCCCGGATAGATAATCCCGTCCGGGCCAAGAAGTGGGGCTCCTTCCTGGGGAGCGCTGGCCGCGTTGACGATGTCTTTTCGGTTGCAGCTGCACGGGTACAGCAGCCCCCGCGACCACAGATAGTCTAGCGCGACATCATAGGTGGCAGCTCGTGTGGATTGGCGGAGCACCGGTTCCGGCCACGACAGGCGAAGCCAGCGCAAATCATCGTAAATCTGAGTTTCCCATTCTGGACGCGAGCGTGAGCGGTCGATATCCTCGATCCTCAGCAAAAACTGGCCATCCTTCGACTTTGCAAAATCATGGGCCAACATTGCCGAATAAGCGTGGCCAAGATGCAGCGGTCCTGTAGGTGATGGTGCAAATCTGGTTACTAAAGTCACACTTTTTCAACAATATAAACGTCAGACTTCATGTCCATTCCCGGAAGGTGCGGGCCGTATTCGCGGAATAGCAATCGTGCCGCGCCCATATCCAGCCAATCACTGAGGCGAACGGTATAGCTGTGATCTTCAAGTGTATGATCATTAAAGGAAAAAGCAATAACCCCACCCGACGGCAGAGCGTTGATGAGCATATCCAAAGTCTCAGGTGGCGCGGCGCCGACGCCGATAACCCCGATCGCCGTGATGACCTTATACGCGCCAGCCTGCAGCGGATTGGGATCTGCGATGTCAAAGCTAATCAGGTTGCGATAAACCCCTTTGGCCTTGGCGCCCTCTAACATCTGCGGGGTGGGGTCTATTCCATCGACGACCTCAAACCCGACCGCGTTCAGCGCGACACCTGACAGGCCGGTACCGCAGCCATAGTCCAGAATTAGGGTTTTGGGCTCGGGCAGTTGCGACCAGAGAGCCCGGGCGATACGTCCCGGGGTCGCATAACCGTTTGACCCAACCTCATCATCATAAGACGAGGCCCATTTTTGATAATGTGCTTTGGTCGCCTGAGGCGAATCCAGCCCATAGACATCCTTTAGGAATTTATCGCTCATACCGATATGTTAGGACGTCGGGGCCGGACCCGTCCAGTCACCAATGCGCCAACCACTTGGTCCATTCTTCCTTGGCCCGGTCAGTATAGGCCTTGTAGCGGTCTTTTCGGCCACGCCGACCGCCTTTTAACCCATCGACAGGACGGAACAGACCGAAATTCACGTTCATAGGCTGGAATGTCTTTGCCTCGGCACCACCAGTGATGTGGTGGATCAAAGCGCCCATGGCACTGTCCTGCGGAACTTCGGGAACGGTACGGCCCAACATCTCGGCAGCAGCCAGACGTCCGGCCAAAAGACCCATCGCGGCGCTTTCCACATAACCTTCGACACCGGTAATCTGACCAGCGAACCTGATATTGGGCTTTGATTTCAGTCGCATCTGGGAATCCAGCAATGTCGGAGAATTGATGAACGTATTGCGATGAATACCGCCCAGCCGCGCAAAGCTGGCATTCTCCAACCCCGGAATCATCCGGAACACATCGGTTTGGGCTCCGTATTTCATCTTGGTCTGAAAGCCGACAATGTTGAACAATGTTCCTAGCGCGTTATCCCGGCGCAGTTGAACCACCGCATGGGGCTTTACGTCGGGCTGATGCGGGTTCGTCAGGCCGACCGGCTTCATCGGTCCGTGGCGCAACGTTTCACGACCGCGCTCGGACATAACCTCTATCGGAAGACAACCATCGAAATAGCCTGCGGTTTCGCCCTCATGGAACTCGGTCTTGTCGGCGGCCAGCAGGGCGTCGATGAAGGCGTCGTACTGGTCTTTGTCCATCGGGCAATTCAGATAAGCGGTCCGCTCTTCTTCGGTTTCGCCCTTGTCATACCGCGATTGCATCCACGCTTTGCTCATGTCGATGCTGTCTGCGTAGACGATCGGTGCAATGGCATCAAAGAATGCTAACGACTCGGCGCCGGTTTCCGCGCGGATTGCGTCACCCAAAGCGGCAGAGGTCAGCGGGCCGGTGGCAAATATCCACTGGCCGTCATCGGGCAGGGCGGTCACTTCTTCTCCAGTGATTTCGACAAGGGGGTGAGCCTTTAACCTGGCCGTCACAGATTCAGCAAACGGATCGCGATCCACAGCCAATGCGCCCCCGGCCGGCAGTCGGTGCGCATCTGCCGTTTTCAAGATCAACCCTTCGGCCTCGCGCATTTCCCAATGCAGCAGTCCAACGGCGTTCTGTTCGTCATCATCCGACCGGAATGAGTTCGAGCAGACCATCTCGGCCAAGTTGCCGGTCTGATGCGCAAAAGTTCCGACTTTTGGGCGCATTTCGTGAATCACGACCTCGACGCCCATTTCCGCCGCCTGCCATGCGGCCTCGGACCCGGCCATGCCGCCGCCCACGATATGCAATTTCTGTGTCATAAGCTGCCACATAGGGCACAGAAGATCGCAACGCAACACAGCAGCGATGGCGCACGGGAAATCATGTTTTCAAGGGATTTTTGGGGTCGCCGATGCGGGAATGTCTGCGCTAGTGAGAGAAACCAGCTCGGAGGGACCTTCCGCCCACGGCGACCCAAAAAGTGTTCAAGGCCTCAGCCTCGTCTCAGCATTGCCACAGTAACGCCCATTTGAAAAGTCCAAAAATGGCGACATTGCGGAAAAATATGCATGACAAATTCCTTATTGGCTCCAATTTGGATCTCTTTTTCCGATAAATGCAGATATTCCTTCTTCGGTATCCCGATGCATCATATTCTGAGCCATTACCTCGCCGGTATAGGAATAGGCTTGATCCAATGGCATATCCAACTGGCGGTAGAAGGCCTGTTTTCCGACTTTCACGGCAGATCCCAGTTTGGAGGCAAGCTGCTCGGCCAGTGAAACAGCCTCATGCTCCAACAGCATTTCTGGCACCACGCGATTGACAAGACCCAGCTCAGCAGCTCGCGAGGCCGGAATGAAATCCCCGGTCGTCAACATCTCGAAGGCGTGTTTGCGTGGAATGTTTCGGCTAAGAGCAACCATTGGGGTCGAACAGAACAGCCCGATATTCACACCGTTTACGCCAAACCGCGTCCCTTCAGCAGCTACAGCAAGATCGCAGGTTGCAACCAACTGGCATCCGGCCGCCGTAGCAATGCCGTGCACCTGGGCAATAACCGGCTGCGGAAGCGACTGAATTGAAAGCATCATTTTCGCACAGCGATTGAATAGGTCCTGAAAATAGGCTTTGCCGCCGTCTTCAGATTGGCGCCCAGCTGTCATCTGTTTCAGATCATGACCCGCACAAAAAGCTTTGCCTTTACCAGAAAGGATCACCGCCCGGATGGAACTGTCTTCGCGCAGGGCATCAAGTTCAGTCTGTAGCGCAGCCAGCATTTCGTCACTTAGGGCGTTGAGTCGGTCTGGCGCATTCATTGTAAGCCTAGCCACGGCGTCTGCGTCATTTCGTTCCAGAATTCCCATCTTGCCCTCCGATCTGATGTGAGGCCAACTCTAGGTCGGCAAATCCAGGAGGGGAAGTATGTCATTGGCAATGAATCGGGAGGAACTGGAGGATTATATGAGCCAAATCTTCCCCCAGGTCAGTCAGGATTATTCGGTCCAGGATCTGAACGAAGAGTCCATCGTCATGAGACTTGCCGTTGGCGATCGTCATTTGCGCCCCGGTGGGACCGTCTCGGGGCCGTCTATGTTTGGATTAGCTGATGTAAGCGTTTACGCACTGATCCTGGCGCGCAGGGGCCAGCAGTCTCTGGCCGTGACAACCGGTTGTTCAATGGACTTCATGCGTAAACCGGATGGAAATGCAGATTTGATTGCGCGCTGCACCTTGCTGAAGCTAGGAAAAACCCTTGCCGTAGGTGACGTTCTAATATTTTCGGAAGGGTCAGACAAACCCGTCGCTCGCGCAACGATGACCTATTCTTTACCACCAGAGGGGTCAGCTGCGGCAGCTTTTGGGTGAAAAAATGGCCGGGATAAACCCGGCCAAGGAAGAGGTCCCATATTGGGACTGGGGATTACCTAGCCCTGCCAAAAAGGGCGTTCGATCTCTCGTCTGGCCTGATAATTAGTCAGACCCACATCCTTCAGCAGCCTGTCATCGAGATTGGACAAGTTAATTCGGCTGCGGCGTTGCCGCTCCCATTTTGTGACCGTCGCCGCAAACCGCACGGCCAGTGCGGCAATCAGCGGCAGCCGGGGGCTGTCGTTAAGCGCTATCAGGGCGGGGTTGTGCATTGCGCGTGTCATCTTGGGGTTCCTTTCAAATTGTATTGACACAAACGTTATATGTTCGGTATGAACACTTGATACATTCAGAATTGTGCTGCAATCAAAGGAAGAATTGTAATGGATACAATTTGGCCAGAGTCACTGCCTAAATCCAAAGGGCCAAAATATACACTGGTCGCCGATACAATTCGAAAAGCTATAGATAACAATATTTTGGAAGTCGGTACAAAGCTGCCGCCGGTGCGGGAACTTGCCTATAGGTTACAAATCACACCCGGCACCGTTGCGCGCGCCTATACGATACTCACAGACGAAGGTCTGCTCAGTGCCGAAGTAGGACGTGGTACATTTGTGGCCCCGCCCAAGGCGCCTCTGCTCGATGATGTCTGGGCTCGGCAACTTCATCTCAGAGATGACAAATATGAAGCCAATGTCAGCCTGTTCAGCCCAAGGCTCGCCGATATGGGGCAGGTGGCCCTGATCCGCGAATGTATGCAGAAAGTGGCACAATCCGATCCACGCCTGTTTATGAACTATCCAACCCGCGATGCGTATAAACCTATGCGACAGGCTGTTGTAGATTGGCTTTCCGATTTGCCATTGGGACCAATTTCGCAGGACGATATCGTTCTGACCCACGGCGGACAAAACGGCCTTTGCCTTGTATTTCAGACAATATTACGCGGACCAAAGCCAATCGTTCTGGTTGAGGATCTGTCATATGCGGGGTTCCGACGGGCCGGTGAGTTGATGCGTGCAGAGGTCGTTGGCGTAAAGATGGACAAATGGGGCGTGGATCCCAACGCTATGGAGCATGTCCTTCGCCAGTCGGCGGCGCAGGCCATATGTGTCTCACCCGAGGTTCAAAATCCGACCGGCTCACATACACCACTGGAACGCCGCAAAGAAGTTGTGGAAATCGCGCGGCGGTTCGGCGTCCAGATAATCGAGGACGACTGCTACCGCATGGGTGATGCAAGAGCGCCCAGCTATCGCGCCCTGGCGCCGGAAAGGGGATGGCATGTGTCGTCGATCTCGAAGATCTTGACGCCCTCACTGCGTGTCGGGTTTGCCATAGCGCCGCGCGAGCGCAGCGTTGATCTGCGCCGTTCAGCGGAATATGGCTATTTTGGCCTTGCTCAGCCGCTTGCCGAACTGGCGCGGCTGATGTTGTCTGATCCGCGGACGCGCCAAATCGCAAAAGATGTCCGGACCCGGATGGGGGAATATGTGCGCGTGGCCGTAAACGCCCTGGGTGGGTTCGACCTGAACTGGGCCTCAGATGTACCTTTTGTCTGGCTGAACTTGCCTTCTGGTTGGCGAGCAGCTGCGTTCAGCCGCGCAGCCGAGCGAGAGGGAATTCAACTGCGGTCTGCCGATGAGTTTGCTTTGCGTGACGGGCGCGCACCCAATGCGGTTCGCATAGCCATGAACGGGCATGTATCGTTGGATCAATTCGAGGACGCGATGCAGCGTCTCAGGCGTCTGCTGGATAATCCACCCGAACAGATTTCGGTGTAAGGGGATGCTTAATGGATATTCGCGAAATGCGGGGCAGGGGATTTGTCGTCACACCTATGCTCAAAAGTGACTTCGAAGACCTGCACCTTGCAGCCAGCGATCCGTTGATTTGGGCCGGGCATCCCGCCAAATCCCGCCATCAGAAAGAAGTTTTCGCCCCTTATTTCGATTTTCTGTTGAGCGCAGGTGGGTCAGTGACAGTACGCGAAGAGGCGACAGGCCGGGTCATCGGGTGCTCTCGCTATTATGAGCCTCCCGAAGTTCCCGGGGGCATCGGCATCGGATCCAGCTTTATTTCCCGTGATCACTGGGGCGGAGCCAGCAATCGGGCGATCAAATCGCTGATGGTAAATCGGGTGTTCGACGAACTGGATGAGGTCTGGTTTCATATCGACCCAACCAACTTGCGATCACAAAAAGGGACCGCGAAACTTGGGGCGCGGTACGTTGATACCCAGCAACTTGTTCTTGGTACCGGGGCTGGGCAGTGGATGCGTTGGGTATTGACGGAAAAAGATTGGCAAAAATATGGGGTAAAATAATACCTATTTTGTAATACATTGTTTTTGCTAAGTTAAAACTGATTTGCGTGTATTGACCCGCCTTTCGCGTGGGTTTAAACCCCATCCATCGAATTCGGACCGCTCCGTATGGGGGCGGTCTTTCACATCAAACAGGACTATCCTGCCATGAAAACCTTTTCTGCAACACCTGCAGACATCGACAAGAAATGGATCCTGATCGACGCCGAGGGCGTTGTTCTGGGCCGTCTTGCCTCGATCGTCGCCATGCGTCTGCGTGGCAAGCACAAAGCGTCGTTCACCCCGAACATGGACATGGGCGACAATGTCATCGTGATCAACGCTGACAAAATCCAGATGACCGGCAAGAAGCGCGAAGAGAACTTCTACTGGCACACTGGCCACCCGGGCGGCATCAAGTCGCGCACCAAGCAGCAGATCCTCGAGGGCAAATACCCCGAGCGCGTCGTGACCCAGGCGGTCAAGCGCATGCTGCCCGGCAACCGCCTATCGCGTCAGGTTATGACCAACCTGCGTGTTTATGCCGGTGCCGAGCATCCCCATGAGGCGCAAGCGCCCGAAGTTCTGGATGTTGCATCCATGAACAAGAAAAACACCCGGAGCTAATGACCATGGCTGATCAGATCAATACTCTCGAAGAGCTGAGCGCCGTAGCAGGCGTTGAAGTTGTGGCCGAAGAAGTCATCGTGCGTGAACCCGTACGCGACGAACTGGGTCGTGCCTATGCCACCGGCAAGCGTAAAGACGCTGTTGCCCGTGTTTGGATCAAGCCGGGTTCCGGTAAGGTCACCGTGAACGGCAAAGACCAGGACGTATATTTTGCACGCCCCGTTCTGCAGCTGATCCTGCGCCAGCCTTTCCAGGTTGCCGGAGTAGAAGGTGAGTTCGACGTTGTTGCAACCGTCAAAGGCGGTGGCCTGACCGGTCAGGCCGGTGCGGTCAAGCACGGCGTGTCGAAAGCGCTGCAACTGTACGATCCCAGCCTGCGTGGCGCACTGAAGGCCGCTGGCTTCCTGACCCGCGACAGCCGCGTTGTGGAACGTAAGAAATACGGTAAGCGCAAAGCGCGTCGTTCGTTCCAGTTCTCCAAGCGTTAATCGCTCGTACGAACTTTTAAGACTGTTTCAAACGGCCGCACAATGTTGCGGCCGTTTTTCTTTTGTTGATAAGGATTTGGGGTGCCGAATCTGTTGTCGAACTCAGCCGGCTGTTTTGGTTTCGATCAGCGGGGCCAGAATCTGGAACATGAATTCGGACAGAACCCTGTTGCCGTCCGCATTCAGATGGCCATCGTATCGGAAATACAGGTCTTCACCCTTGGTGCCGTATTCCTCGGCGAGGTAGGGCAGCGCTTCGTGCCACTGAAATCCTTGCTCGGCCACCACACCCTCCATTAGGCGGTCGGGTAGGCCGGGATCGACCTCGGGATCGGAAGATGTTTTCGCGGCCTGAAGAACCTGAAACAACTGTGGGACAGACACGACCACAAGCTCGGATCCCTGCGACTGCGTGAAGGCTGCCATGCGGGAAAACACCTGCTTTGTCGTCTCGACTTTGGCTTGAAACAGATCGCTCATCGGGGTGGTGAAAAAGGCCTTTCGCGGCGTCATCAGGTACAGTTGGGTATAGGTCTGATCGTTCGCCATCAGCATTCGCTTTAACAGCGTTACCGAGTGTAGCGAGGATTTCTTGATATTCCCCGAGCCTACAACCGAACTGACATCGCTAAAGGCGACATCAACGCCATCAACGGTCCGAATGGGCTCATTTGCGAACATATCATTGGGAAGAAAGGTCACCAGCACGATATCAGGGTCATATTTTTCGCTTAACCGCTCGAGATACAGCGCCTGTTGAGATGTGTTATATCCCGGAACACCTGCGTTGATCAGCTGAACAGGCATGCCTTGATCCAGGAACTTCTGGGCCAAGAGTTCTGGCCAGATATCGCCCAGCTCATTTGAGGCGCCGAAGGTAAAGGAATCTCCCAGCAACAGGATCTTGATGGTTCTTCCATCGTCTGATGCACTGGCTGGAAAGCGGGTTTCACGAAACCCGTTTTCGTCGACTTTATACTCAACCGTGAACTCTGGTGCATTGATGGCGACGACGGTGTTTGGCCTGTTCGTATGCCCGACGACCGGGTCCTTCAATCCAAGTGGACCACCCTTTGGATATGTTGTCAGAACGCCTTGTGGTGACAGCCAACGGATGCCCAGCTCCACACCAGCAAGAAGCGTTGCAGAGATCATCACGATGATCAGAAAGTTCAGAATTTTTGACCGCATTTTTTATCTAACTACCTAGAATACCATTTACTGAATTGGTCCCGTTTTCATGGTAATGACGAGGACGCACAAAACACATTTCTGAATGTTGAGATTAACAGCCCGCACACGTCAAGCGTGAGACGAAAAGAAAGTCACTCCAACACGGATTTGTCAGTCCGTTTCACGTCCTAAAGCCTGTTGGGCCAAAGCAAGGAATTTCTGCCGAGTCTGGTCGATCTTTCGTTTGTTCAGGCTTGGGAACCACCTGCGAACTGGGATCGCCTGCTTATTTCCGAAACTGTCTATCCAGACCCATCGTCCTGAGCCGTCGGCCAACGTCTGATAGACGATGTTGCCGGGGTTCTGGTTACTGACCAAAACGTTCTCTTTGACCAAAATATCAAAATGCGCGTTCAACGAATCCAAGTGATGCGACTTAAGGCGACGGCTTTGGACCATACCAATAAGGCTGGGCGATAGCTGCCCGTCAGGCTCGGAAATCCGCTCGTACATAAGCGCCAGACCCAGGTCCGTCTGAACCACACCTCGCACCTCACATACGGGGATAGGGGCAGCGGATTTCTGGTGACGCACCATAAGATCAAACGACTCGTGAAACTCGCGCAGAAATCCTTTGAACGCCGTCGAGCGTCGAAACATCCGATCAAACCAGGTGTCCGTCACAAGATGAGCTTCGTCATCTATCGTCTGAGGTTGCGGGATCTTCAGCAGAGTGTCCGGCAGATCAGGGTGTTGATAGACAAATTGCCGATTACCCTGCGCGATGATCTTACGATCTTTCAACGACAACAGATTTTCGATTCGAGTTTTTTCCATTTCGCCTAACTATAGCGGTTTTGCATTGGAACCAATTATCCCCAGGTGGAAAGCCCAAAACAAAAATGAAAAAGCCGTCCGTATTGGAACGGACGGCTCATGGTTTCTAACGCCTGAATGCAGATTAAACTCTGTTTTTCAGTCGTTACTCTTCGTGGACCAGCTTCCAAGCACCGTTTTCAACAACGCTCACAAACACCGTGTCGGCACCTTGGTGGTCGTCCGGCGAAAACGAGATGTGATTTCCAACCAGTTCGTCGTTGTAGTCGAGTGTCTCCATCGCAGCGATAAAACTGTCATGAGTCAGATCGGGGCCGGCGATTTCCAGCGCCTTAACCATCATTTCAGCCGCAGAATAGCCCAACATTGCAAATCCAACGGGATCTTCGCCTGTTGCAGCCTTATACTCTTCGATGAAGGCTGCAGGGGCCGGTTGGTCCGCGCGGGCCCACAAGTCCAGCCATGAGGCGGCGGCATAAAAACCATCCGTCACGCCACCCGGCACCTGCGCAACGACGGTCAGGAAGCTGGCTGATGTTCCCAAGAATTTCATATCCGTTAGACCCATCTTTTTGGCGGTGCCAACCACAGTGATCGCCTGCCGAACCCCAAGGGCCATGGTGACGATGTCGCAGCCTTCATCTCTGAGCTTGCTCAGAGAGCCCACGAAATCCGTCTCATCGGGCTTGTGGGTGGTTTCTGTGCCAAAACCGATCCCAGCCTCTTCGGCACCCGCCTTGCTGCCTTCCAGAATCTCCTCGCCGAAATCGGTGGGCAGATACATGGTGCAGACTGTTTGCGATCCGAATTCGCTGGCCAGATAGTTCACGCCGACACGCGCCTGATCGAAATAGGTGGAAAAGGACGTGAATTTGTTGCGCACTGGTTCTTGCAGCATTTTCTGCGACGACGTCAAAGGCGCGACATTCGGAATGCCCTTGGGATCGAGCAGTTTGAACCCGGCCAGGTTCATCGGCGTACCCAGAGATTGCAACATCGCAAACACCTTGTCGCGGTTCAGCAACTTGTTGTAGCCCTGCATCGCGCGCGGCATCTGATAGCCATTATCCTCAACCACAAAACGGATGGTCCGACCGTGCACACCACCTGCGGCGTTCACGCGGTCGAACACCACATTGGCGCCTTTGGTGGCTGGGACACCAACGGCGGCGAAGATACCGCTCAGATCATTGACCGAGCCGATTACGATCTCATCATCCGTAACACCCTGTGTCTGAGCGCTGGAGAGTGTCGCGACAGCCGTCAAAACTGTGGCAGCGGACAGCCGTTTAATCAGATTCCTCATTATAATCCTCCCTTTGGATAACGTTTTGTCTAATTGTACATGTCTTCAATAAGATGTTCGTGTTTCTTTTCCACAAAGCTGCGCTTGAGCTTCATTGTGGCCGTCAGTTCGTCATCATCTGCCGTCAGCAGAACATCTATCAGGCGGAAATCCTTGATCTGCTCAACCCGTGCGAAATCCTTGTTTGCGGCACCCACTTCGTCTTTGATCTGGTCCCGAACCTCGGTGGAGGCACAAAGAGAGGCAAAATTCGAGAAGGGGACCTTTCGATCCTGCGCAAATTTCTCCACGTTTTCCTGATCAATCATGATTAGTGCAGTCAGGAACTTGCGCTTATCGCCAATTACAACTGCGTCCGAGATAAAGGGGCTGAACTTGAGACGGCTTTCAATCTCGGCCGGGGCGATATTTTTGCCGCCCGCCGTGATGATAAGATCTTTGAGGCGACCCGTAATGGTCACGAAACCGTCTTGGTCGATCTGGCCCATATCACCAGTACGCAACCAACCATCGGCAGTGAAAGTCTCGGCGGTTTTGGCGTTGTTGCGCCAGTAGCCCTGAAAGATGTTCAGCCCTTTAAGCTGAATCTCTCCGCCTTCGGAAATACGGACGTCATTAACGGGCACAGCCTTTCCAATGGTTCCGATCCTGTTATTGCCGAGCGTATTCAGCGTCGCCAGACCCGAGGTTTCGGTCATACCGAACCCTTCGACCAGAGGCACGCCAATGGCCCAATACCATTTCAGCAAATCAGCCGAGATCGGGGCCGCGCCGCTGCCACCGCGTCGCATGTTGTCCAACCCCAGCATCCGGCGCAGATTGCGCAGAACCAGACGGTCCCAAAGCCAGTATTGCGCGGCAACACCTGCCGGAACCGGCTTGCCCGCCAGAATGTATTCGGCCCGTGCCAGCCCCGCCTTGACCGCCAGTCCAAAGGCCACGCGCCCGGTTGCGGTGGCGTCCTGGCTCAGGATCTGAACCTGCGAATAGATCTTCTCCCAGACCCGCGGAACCGCCGTGAACGTCGAGGGCGAGACCTCTTGCAGATTGGCGAACACCGTCTCGGGGCTTTCGGCAAAGTTGACGACAGATTTCGTTGCAAGCGGGAAATATATGGAAACATCACGCTCGAGGATGTGGCAGAGCGGCAAAAAGCACAGCTGTTCATCTGTTTCCAATGCGGGCAAGGAATGAGCGCCGGCTTCGATTGCGGCAAGGATGTTCTCGTGGCTCAGCATTGCGCCTTTTGGCATGCCGGTCGTGCCCGATGTATAAACCAGAAGAGCGGTATCCTGCGGGGATGCCAGCGCGATTTCCGCTTCAAAGCGGTCGGGCTCTTCCATCTCGACATGCTGGCCCAGCTCATAAAGATCGCTGATCATCATGCAGCGGTCGTGGTCCAGATCATGCAGGCCTTCATCCTCGAGGATGATGACCTTCAAAAGGGTCGGCAGATCCCCTTCGACCTCGAGGAACTTGTCCAACTGCTCTTCGTTTTCGACCACCAGGAAACGGCTGTCACTGTCATTGATCAGGTATTTCACCTGGGCGGCCGCATCCGTCGTGTAGATGCCCGAGGCAATCCCACCGACGCCCTGAATGCCCATATCGAACCAGGCCCATTCTTTTCGGTCTTCGGAAAGGATCGAAACGACCTCACCGCGTTTCAATCCCAGCTTTTGCAGGGCGAGGCCGATCCATTTCGCGTGCTGCCAGTAATCCGTCCATGAATAGGATTTCCAGATACCTAAATCTTTCTCGCGATGCGCGGTACGCGCGCCCAAATTGGCACAACGCTTTTGAAAAAGTTGCCCGATGGTTGTGCATTCATCTACATAGACCGGTCGCTGACCGGGATTTGCGTTGTACTGAACACCGTTGATCATGATCTGAGAGGGCAGGGTGCTTATATTCATGCGCTCACCTCCACGTCTTCTTGCGTTTCCAGCGGCGGTTTTCACGCGCACCTTCTTCCTGCACACCCAGATAGAAATTCTGGATGTCTTCTGACTGCATCAGCTCATCCGCGGGGCCATCCATGACGATGCGCCCGACCTCCATGACATAGCCGTGATGCGCCAGTTCCAGCGCAGCATTGGCGTTCTGTTCAACCAGCATCATCGTCATGTTCTGTTCATCATTCAGGCGCTTCAGGATTCCGAAAATCTCTTGCACAAGCAAAGGAGACAGGCCCAGCGAGGGCTCGTCCAGTAACATGATCCTTGGATTTGCCATCAACCCCCTCCCGATTGCCAACATCTGTTGTTGGCCTCCGGATAAGGTCCCCGCCTCTTGATTGCGGCGTTCTTTCAGGATCGGGAAGTAGGAAAAAACCAGTTCGCGGTCATGGTCAATCTGGCCTCGGTCCGAGGATGTATAGGCGCCGAGGCTCAGGTTTTCGTCCACGGTCAGCAGAGGAAATACTTCGCGCCCTTCGGGTACGTGGACGACGCCTTTCTGCACAACTTTATGTGGCTCGGCCCCTTGAATTTCGACCCCGTCAAAGCTGATCTTGCCCTTTTCCGGGTCCATTACGCCGGACACGGTTTTCATCAATGTGGTCTTGCCGGCCCCATTGGCCCCAAGGATCGACACGATTTTACCCGGAGGCACATCCAGCGACACGCCCCGGATTGCCATGATTGGCCCGTAAAAACTTTCGACATTGCGAATGGTCAGGATCGGATCGCTCATGACACTTTCCCTAGATAGGCCTCAACCACTGCCGGGTGTGACTGTACCTGCGCAGGGGTTCCCAGTGCGAGCATTGCCCCATCCGCCATTGCAAGGACCCGATCCGAGACGCCCGAAACCAAAGCCATGTCATGTTCGACCATCAGCACCGTAATCCCCATCTGCCGCCGGATATCGTCTATCCACCAGCGCATATCGGTCGTTTCCTCGACCGACAGCCCCGAGGCCGGTTCATCCAGCAGTAACAACTTGGGATCGGTGGCCAGGGCGCGGGCAACTTCAACCACTTTGCGCACACCGTAAGGCAGGCCGGATATCATCTTGTCGCGATAGGCCTGCAGATCAAGAAAATCGATGATTTCTTCAACCTTTTCACGGTTTTCGATCTCTTGCCGCCGGGCCGACGGCAGGAACAGCACCTCGGATAAAAGTTTTGTCTTGCGGTGCCGATGACGCCCGACCAGCAGGTTCTGCAGAACAGTGGCGTGTTCGAACAGTTCGATATTCTGAAACGTCCGCGCAACACCAAATGCTGCAACGCCGGACGGTTTCACCTGCAGCAAGTCATGCCCGTCATACCGGATTGAACCCTCTATTGGTTCATAAAAGCGCGAGATCAGATTGAAAACGGTCGATTTACCCGCGCCATTGGGGCCGACTATGGCAAAAACCTCGCCGTCTTCGACTGAAAAGGACAGGTCGTTCACAGCCGTGACGCCACCAAATTTCAAGGTGACATTCTTAAATTCAAGCAGGCTCATCTCAGACGCTCCGTCTTGAGATAGGATTTCTGACGTTTGAACATGTCCTTGCGATAGAAGGGAAACAGTTCGAACCATGTCCGGATCTTCAGCCAACGTCCATACATCCCCATGGGTTCAAACAGGATAAAGGCGATCAAGATCATGCCGAAGATACCAAATTCCAATCCCGGAATTGCGACGGTGCTGCCCCCGAAAACTGCGCCGACATACTCTTTTGCGATCGACAAAAATTGCGGCAGAAACCCAATGACAACAGCACCCAGGAATGCCCCGTGGATTGAGCCCAGACCACCGATCACGATCATCATCAGCAACTGAATTGAGATTAGGACGCTGAATGTCTCGTTATTGAACGCGCCCGAGAACATCCCCATCAGAGCACCCGCCCAGCCGGTCACAGCGCAGGACAGGGCAAATGAGATCATCTTGGTTTGCGCAATATCAACACCCATCGCCTGGGCCGAGACCTCAGAATCTCGCACGGCGATGAAACTGCGCCCAAGCGGTGCGCGCAGCAGGTTGATATAGCCCAGAGTGACCAGAACCGCGACTGCAAGCGCCAGCCAGAAGAATTGGACCGGCGTAGCCCAGCGATCGACCATGAATCCAAATATCTCGACCCCGCCGATATATTTACCGGCGACCCCGCCGGTGATCGGCTCGGCCAGGACAATCACGTCATCCATCAGGATCGATAGGGCCATGGTAAAGATTGCCAGGTAGATACCGTGAAGGCGCAGGGCCGGGATAGCAACGGTCACCCCTGCTATCCCGGTCAGGATACCGGCGATCGGGAAGGCCAGCAGGAATGGCAAGCCTGCCTCTATCAAGATGATATTCGCATAGCACCCAAAAGCCAGAAAAGCCGCATGCCCAAGGCTGACCTGTCCGGTATGGCCGGTCAGTATCATCAACCCAAGACCTGCAATCGCCCAGATCAAAACATTTGTCAGCTCACCCAGATAGAATGCGTCCAACCACCATGGAGCGGCGATCACGACGCCTAGAAGGATCAGGTATAGGCTCAGTTGATACCGGTCTTTCCAAGGCCGGATATCTTGCATGTAACTGGTCTTGAAAATGATCCGCATGGCTTAAACCTTTTTGACCCTAACTTGGCTGAACAGCCCATTGGGGCGAAAGATTAGGACAGCCAACAACAGCGCATAAGGTGCAATCTGACTGTACCCAGCAGCGATATAGCGACTGGCAAACGGTTCGATTACGCCAACGATCAAACCTCCAGCCAATGCTCCAGGTAAACTTCCGAATCCGCCAATGACCGCAGCGGCGAAGGCCTTAATGCCCAGAAGTCCGGTTGCCGGGTCCACGGATCCTTTGGCGGCAAACAAAATGCCTGCGATACCCGCAACCATGCCGGCCAACGCCCAGATGAAACCCTGCACTCGTTTTACCGGGATTCCCATATAATAGGCCGCCAGCTGATTTTGTGAGGCACCCTGCATTGCAAGCCCAAGCTTGGTGCGACTGAAGAACTGGTACAGCCCCCAGGTCAGCAGAACGGTCACGACGATAACCGCCACGTCCTCCATCCCCAGTACAAGGCCGCCGAAATGCACTTCTTTTCCGGCCAGTGGATTCTGTAGCGTCTGCGGTTCGTGCCCCCAGATCAGACCGGCCACAAAGCGGATTACAAAGCCCAGGGCGATGGTCAGAATGACCACGGCCGTCTGGCTTTCCCCGAAAAGTCGCCGAATGATCAACCGGTCCAGCAAGTACCCCAGCGCGCCCATGATCCCCAACGAGATCGGCAAGGCCAGCCAAAAAGGCAGCCCCATATATTCGGCATTTGTAAGCCCGATGGTAACAAAGGCGCCCAGCATCATGAGGTCACCCTGTGCGAAGTTCACTGCCTCGGTCGCCTTGTAAATCAGAACAAATCCGAGCGCGATCAGCCCATAGACACAGCCATTCGCCAGCCCGCTAATCAGCAGCTGCGCATTATCCAAACTCACCTCCCTATACCGGTTGCTCCGGGTTCATTTAGATCCCGGGCCTCCTCCTTAGCCCGGGGTTTGTACTACTATGGCGTGATAATTACCTTTCCGTCACTCTTTTGCAGTGCATCAACCAGCCCGGACATAACATTTTTTAATGTAAGCTTTTCTGAAACATCTGTTTTCCAACGCCTGTCCGCAAAACGGGCCTGAACCTCGGCAACGACACGTACCACATCTTCGCGAGGCGTCGCTGTCATCCATTGTGTCAGCCAAAACCCTTCGATTTTCTTACCCATAAAGATGAGCTGTCCCGTCTGCGTTAGTTTGGGCAGTTCAGGGCTGAGCTTGCCATAACACACCCAGCGCGCACCTTTCGGCATCGCACAGAAAATCTGTTCGGAAATCTGGTCGGCGACGGCATCCAAAAAGACCCGAGGTTTAAGCTCTTTGCTAAGCGCTGCGAATTTCTGCAGCATGTCGGGGTCTGATGTTACCAGCACGTCATGCGCGCCCAGCTCTTTCAATGCAGCAACGGTCTCAGCGCGTCTCACGATCGCAATCGGCTTGAGCCCAAGATCGCGACCGAGGCTGCACATAAGCTTGCCCAACTGACTGGTTGCGGCAGATACGATAAAAGCATCTCCGGCCTGACGCGCCAGATCGACCATCGCCATGGCTGTCATCGGGTTCACAATCTGTGCTGACCCATCGTCATCCGAGATATCCGGGCGCAGTGGAATACACATTTGTGCATCGGTCAGAGCGTACTCGGCCCAGGCACCGGAAAGAGTGGCCATGAATGCCACGCGCTGTCCCTGCAAACCCTCGGCTCCGGCACCGGTGGCGACGACGTCTCCACATCCCTCAAACCCAGCCGGAGACCCCTTTACCCTAGGCTGCCCGTATTCACCCTTGATAAAATGCAGGTCGGACGGATTAACTGATGACGCCCTCAGACGGATCAGAACCTGTCCTGCGCCCGGCTCGGGCACAGGCATTTCCGTTTCGGCCAGCCAATCAGACGCATTTTGGATGCTGGGACTAGTGGCTTTGCCCGAATACCCATCATGAGTTTGAACGATCGCAAACATGGAAGAGGGAAGGGGGGTCATGAACGTACCTTTTCTGAACGATTGGAAACTGTCGGGTCCTGCTTGACTGCATCAAACCAACAATTTCGAAAATAATGGCCATGATCGACATCAACCGTGGCATATGTGTTCAGATCAGCCAAGCAAATGGCCAAAGGCGCGTCAATCGAACTATTCTTTGACGTAGGGAAAGACCGCCTGTTTCGGCGGTCTTTCTAATTCTTACTGACCAGTCAACAGGGCCTGAAGTTCCTGAATTTTCAGCGCGATTGTTGCAGGTGAGGCTTTGATATCATCGAGAATACCAACCGCTTTTACCTTCAGTTCTTCTGCCAGTGTGCTTTCCTGAACTGAGGCCACCATGGCGTCATAGTCAAAGTTATCAACACTCATAGCGCCGCTCTCAACCCAGGAATTCAGCAGCTCTTGCCCCTGGTTGGTGAGGGCAGCGACCTCTTCTCCAGCCTGATCAGCCAGCTCAGTCGCTGTTTCACCAGCTTGAGTGGCTAAGTCAGACGCGGCTTCGCTGGACTGTTCGACGATTTCAGCCGCCTGTTCCGTAACGGAAGACGCAGCTTCGCCAGCCTGTTCGGTAACCGATTCTACGGCTTCGGACACGGCATTTCCGGTTTCTTCAGCGGCGGCTTGCGGCTGTTCGACCGGAGCGGCAGGTTGATTCAGATAGTAATAGATTGCGGCGCCAACGCCGGCGACGACGACCCCTAGCAAGATTATACGCGACATGGGATTCTCCTTTGAAATATGTGTCGCCGAGATGGGGGGAAACTAGCGGACTGGAAAGGGGAATTCGTGGAACATCCTCTCAGAACAAGGGATTGAGCCAGTGTACGCCGATCTGGGCCGATCCCATGGCAATAACACGCCAACGTTGAACAACCAGTGGCCGAGATGCCATTGTTGTCAACCGACCCACAGGGTCGCACAAATGCCTGTTCAGCAGGGAAGCACAGAAACTAAGAATTCTCGTAGGAACGCGCGCAAAGCGAATAAGGCGACAAAGGCCTGCATTTCAGGTGCTTGAGCTAAATTCCGGAAAGCTGGTTACCAATCATGCGCTGAATGGCTGATGGCGGAGAGACAGGGATTCGAACCCTGGGTGGGCTTGCACCCACAACGGTTTTCGAGACCGCCCCGTTCGACCACTCCGGCACCTCTCCGCGGGGGTCTGTGAGGGGGGGATTTAGTGATGAACACCAGGGGGTGCAAGCAGAAAGTTTCATAATTTATCAATCCCAGGATTTTCCGTTGCCAGATGCCGCAAAACCCCTAGGCTTCTGTACATGAGACATTTTACGCACCACATGACCACCGCCCTTTCGCTGTTTCTTTTCACAGTATTCATGTTGCCAATCCCGGCATCCGCTGCCGGGCGCGATAGGATTGAGGCATTCTTGACCACGACCGGTTTCGACGTTGCCCTTGAAAGTATTGCTCTGGCCTCGGCCTCGGCGCCTCAGATGCTGGGTTTTGACCCCGATGGATTCGGGTCGGACTGGGCGCGGCTGACCGAAGAAGTTTTCGATACCAAAGACATGCATGAAACTGCAGTTTCGATTTTAGAGCAGACGCTTAGCGATCAGGCGCTGAATCACGCGGTTGAATTCTATGCATCAGATCTGGGTCAACGACTGGTCTCTGCTGAAAACGCTTCCCATCTGATCGAGGATGACGAAGCAAAACAACAGCAGGGGCAAGAGATAGTCGCTCAACTTGTCCGGGAAGGCTCTCAACGTGTTGAGAGTCTAAAAAGGATGAACACTGCCATCGACTCAAGCGGTACTTCTTTGCGCGCCCTTCAGGAAATACAAATCCGGTTCCTCCTCGCCGCCAGCGCTTCAGGTGTGATCGAACTGCAGTTGGATGCAGATGAATTGCGCGCAATGATGAAACAGAACGAAACCGGGATGCGACAGGCCTTACAGCTCTCCGCACTTGCCGGTGCTGCTTATACCTATCAGGATTTCTCGGATGCGGATGTCATCACCTATGTCGAGGCGTTGGAACAGCCTCTAATGCAGGAAGTCTACGAACTTTTGAACGCCATTCAGTATGAGATAATGGCTATGAAATTCGAAGTCCTGGCAACCAAAATGGCCGAGCTTCACCCCGCACAGGACATCTGATGCGCATTCTGATCGTTTTTGCCCTGATCTTCTGGGCCACATCATCCGGCGCCGTGGAAAAAGCAGATCGGCTGGCGCAGGCAATGCGTCTGGAGAACCTGATCGAAATCCTCCTGTCCGAAGGCGGAAAGATGAGCCAAGAGATGGACGCCACTTTGTTGGATGGCAACGGTGGCGCTCTGTTCGAAACTCGGGTCGAGGCGATTTATGATCCCGATTGGATGTATGATCAGTTGGTCCAGGGATTCCAGCAAAGCCTGGATGAAGTGCATTTGGAACGCGCCATCGCCTTTTTTGAAAGCGATCTTGGCCAGACCATCGTTTCCCTTGAGAATTCCGCACGGCTTGCTTTTGTTGATCCGGCAATCGAAGACTTGGCAAAACAGGCCTATTTCGAAAACACCAAAGACAGCATGCAGTTCAAACTGGTCGAAGAGTACATACTGGCCAACGACCTGATCAAACAGAACGTGCGGAGCGCTTTGAGCGCGGATTACAACTTTTTCAGGGGGATAAATGACGGCCAGGTTCTCGATGACAGCGACCTTCTGGACAACCTTCTGCTGCAAAAGGACGGGATCGAGCAAGAGACAGAAACCTGGCTGTATTCCTTTCTGTTGATGGCCTATAACCCTTTGAGCAACGCCCAAATGCGCAAGAACATCGCGTTTTCTCGAACGGATACAGGGCAAGCGCTGAACAGCTCACTGTTCGAAAGCTTCGACAGTATGTATGATCAGATCTATTACGATCTGGGAAAGGCGGTAGCGGCTGTCTTACAGGGCTCTGATCTTTAGTCGCCATTTCATGTTGACTTTCCTCTGCAATCTTTGGATAAGCGCCCATCCCGGCCGGAATCTCCGCGCCGGGTATCGTTATTATTGACCCAAGGGGCTGATCCATGGGTCATTCACACAGCCCGAAAAAGGGCGCGCTGTTCGAGGTGGCTGAGGCCGAAAACACCCGCAAGGGGACCACAGAACGCGGGTTAGACAAAGGAAAGACGCATGTTTGCGGTCCTCAAGACTGGCGGCAAGCAGTACAAGGTTCAGGCGGGTGATATCCTCCGCGTTGAAAAATTGGCTGCCGACGCAGGTGAAAAAGTTCAATTCAACGATGTTCTGATGCTGGGCGGTGACGCTCCGGTTGTTGGTGCACCGTTTGTAGATGGTGCAGCCGTTCAGGCCGACGTGATCGAACAGATCAAGGGTGACAAGGTCATCAACTTCGTCAAGCGCCGTCGTAAGCACAGCTCGAAGCGTACCGTTGGCCACCGTCAGAAGCTGACCCTGGTCAAGATCACCGACATCCTGTCGTCGGGCGCTGACAAGTCGGGCATCAAAGCTGCAACCGGTTCCGCACCGGCTGGCGAAGCTGCCCCAGTGGCAAAAAAGCCCGCCAAAAAAGCTGAAGCAAAAGCAGAGGCGCCTGCCGCTGTTGCTGCTGCAGACGATCTGACCGCGCTGAACGGTGTCGGCCCAGCCGCTGCCAAAAAGCTGAACGAGGCCGGTATCGAGAGCTTTGCCGCTCTGGCCGCCTTGTCGGACGAGCAGATTGCTGCTATCGAAACGGTCAAAGTGAAGCCCGAATGGGTTGAGCAGGCCAAAGAGCTTGCTAAAGGCTAAGGAGAGAGAGAATGGCACATAAAAAAGCTGGCGGTTCCTCCCGTAACGGTCGCGACTCAGCTGGTCGCCGCCTTGGCGTGAAACTGTATGGTGGCCAGGCCGCCATCTCAGGCAACATCATCGTGCGTCAGCGCGGCACCAAGTTCTGGCCGGGCGAAGGCGTAGGCATTGGCAAAGATCACACCATCTTTGCAACTATTGATGGCGCTGTGAAGTTCCACAAAGGCCTCAAAAACCGCACCTTTATTTCGGTCCTGCCAGTGGCGGAGGCCGCAGAGTAAGCCGAAACCCATAAGGTTTGAAAATTCTTGGGGGACCGGCAGAAAATGCCGGTCCCTTTTCTCGTTTTAACGCAGGTTCGATCAAACAGTCCGATGACAGTCGCAACCACCAGTTTCCTGATCTTTGCCGCCAGTCAGGTCGGCACGCCGGGACCGGCCAATATGGTCCTGCTGGGAACCGGTGCGCGTTACGGGTTTCGGGCAGCGCTGCCTTTTGTGGGCGGCGTCATTCTGGGCAAGCAGCTAATCATCTGGCCGGTGGGCTTTGGGTTGCTGCAATTGGCGGATCAGGCGCCGGCGGTGTTTGCTGTTCTGAAATACGCCTCGGCGGCCTATATCATGTGGCTGGCCTGGAAGATCGCCAACACGCGGCTGTCCCGGCAAGAGGCTGATGGCGCAGCGCCAGGGTTTCTGGCTGGATTGATTGTTCATCCGCTCAATCCCAAGGCCTGGGCCATGATCGTTGCGGGGTTCACGGGGTTTGTCGCCGTCGGAACACCAACTTTTGAGGCAACGCTCGCAATCGCGGCTTGTTTGTTGATTTGTCAGGTGATTCTTCACCCAATCTGGACATTTGCCGGAGATAGAATTGCCCACGCGGTTGAAGGTCGGCCGATGGAAAAATATCTGATGTGGACGTTAGCAGGTCTCACTGTTGCGTCTGTACTTTTTGTGTTGTTCGGAGGAGGAACGCACCTATGAAACTTGAGACGATCATAAACCAGCCGGTCATAGAAACCGAGCGGTTCGATCTGCGCCCTCTGCGCCGGTCGGATCTGGGTCTCATCGAACATTATGCCGGAGATGAACGGGTTGCGCGTATGACGACAAGGATTGCGCACCCTTTGCCGCCCGGCGCGGTTGAGGCCTTTGTGACCCGGTCCATGGCCGAAGACCGCAGCGAGGATGTCTGGGCGATGGACGCGACCAAGGATGGCGGTCCGGAGCTGATAGGCCTGATCTCTTTGGAACGCCTGGATCGCAACCAATCCGAGGTCGGCTATTGGGTGGCTCCTGTCTATTGGAACACCGGGATCGCATCTCTGGCGGTCGAAACACTGGTTGTCGCCAATCCGCTTGAAAACACGTCGATGTTCGCAAGCGTATTTCAGGACAATCCAGCCTCAGCCAGGGTGCTGACGCATTGTGGTTTCGAATACCTGGGTGATGCCGAAATCTATTCGGTGGCGCGTGATGCGAACGTGCCCACTTGGACATACAGTAAAAAACTCTGACTTGTGGCCGGTGGGGCCTTTGCAGTAGGGGACAGTCATGAAATTTCTCGATCTTGCAAAGGTCTACATCCGGTCCGGGGCCGGCGGTGGCGGCTGCGTCAGTTTTCGGCGCGAAAAGTACATTGAATACGGCGGTCCCGATGGCGGGGACGGCGGTAAAGGTGGCTCTGTCTGGGTCGAAGTTGTGGATGGGTTGAATACCCTGATCGACTTTCGCTACCAGCAGCATTTCTTTGCCAAGAACGGTCAGCCTGGCCGGGGGCAGCAGCGCACCGGAAAAGATGGTGATGACATCATTCTGCGCGTCCCGGTCGGCACTGAGATCCTGGATGAAGACGAAGAAACCGTCATCTGCGATCTGACAGAGGTGGGCCAAAGGGTCCTGCTGGCCAAGGGCGGCAATGGCGGTTTTGGCAACCTGCACTTCAAATCGGCCACCAACCAGGCTCCTCGTCGGGCTAATCCGGGTCAGGCAGGTATCGACCGCACGATCTGGCTGCGCTTGAAACTGATTGCCGATGTCGGCCTGTTGGGGATGCCTAATGCCGGGAAATCGACCTTTCTTGCTGCGACATCGAACGCACGCCCCAAAATTGCCGATTACCCCTTTACCACCTTGCACCCCAATTTGGGCGTGGTGGGTGTCGACAATGTGGAATTCGTGGTGGCCGACATCCCCGGTCTGATCGAGGGCGCACATGAAGGACGTGGCATCGGAGACCGTTTTCTGGGCCATGTCGAACGCTGCGCGGTATTGCTGCATTTGGTTGATGGCACTTCCGAGACAGTGGCAGAAGACTACCGTACGATCATTCACGAGCTCGAAGCCTATGGTGGAGAATTGGCCGATAAGCCCCGCATCACTGTGCTGAACAAGGTCGACGCCTTGGATGACGAGGAACGAGAGCTGGCAAAGTCCGAGCTAGAAGGGGCCGTTGGTGGCCCTGTGATGGCCATGTCAGGTGTCGCGCATCTTGGCGTAACCGACGTCCTGCGGGCCTTGCGCAGTCAGATCGACGATGACCGCGTGCGCCAAAAACCCGCCGAGGAGGAACTCCCTTGGCAACCCTGACCGCAGCCAAACGCCTAGTGGTCAAGATCGGATCCGCCTTGCTGGTGGATCGGAACACAGGGTTGCTGCGATCTGATTGGTTACATTCGCTTGCTCAGGACGTCGCATGGCTGAAGGGGCAGGGGACCGACGTCATTTTGGTCTCATCGGGGTCAATCGCGTTGGGGCGTGGCGTTTTGGGTCTGCCCATGGCCACGCTTCCGTTGGAACAGTCGCAAGCCGCCGCCGCTGTCGGGCAAATCCGGCTGGCCCGCGCCTATGAAGAAGCCCTGACGCCTCACAACATTACCACTGCACAAGTGCTCGTCACGCTGGAGGATAGCGCGGATCGTCGCCGCTATCTGAATTCACGCGCCACCTTGGAAACGCTGCTGGGGCTTGGAGCCGTTCCGATTGTCAACGAGAACGATACAGTCGCCACGGATGAGATCCGATATGGCGACAATGATCGTCTGGCCGCTCAGATCGCCGTCACTGTTGGCGCTGATCAGCTGATCCTGCTGTCGGATGTTGATGGCTTCTACTCGGCCAATCCAAATGAGGATGCCTCTGCCAAGCGGTATGACGTCATCGAAGACATCACGCCCGAGATTGAGGCGATGGCAGGTGATGCCGGATCCGGCCTATCCAAAGGCGGGATGAAGACCAAACTGTTGGCGGGAAATATGGCCACGGCTGCTGGTTGCGACATGGCGATCACCGAAGGATCCCCTCTGAACCCTTTGAAAACGCTTGAAAACGGCGCGAACTGTACATGGTTCATCGCGACTGTTGACCCGCATGCCGCCCGCAAACGCTGGATTTCCGCGATGAAACCCCGGGGTGAGATCGTTGTAGACGCGGGGGCCGCGCGGGCGCTGAGCAATGGCAAAAGCCTGTTGCCAGCAGGAATAGTCGAAGTGTCCGGAGATTTCGGGCGCGGTGATCCTGTTTCGATCATGGACCCACAGGCGCGACGGCTTGCGCAGGGGCTCAGCCGCTATACCGCGCAAGAAGCAGACGCTATCAAGGGGCGCAAATCGACCGAGATAGAAGCCACTCTAGGCTATCCTGGCCGCGCGGTGTTGATCCACCGCGATGATCTGGCTGTTTGACAAATTGACTGAAAGGCACCTGAGATGAAGGATTTCGACAGCATCCCCGACCTGATGACCGATCTTGGGAAACGCGCCAAGGCCGCCGCTGCCGAGCTGGCATTTGCAAGCGCCGAGCGTAAACATGCTGCCCTGATTGGGGCCGCCGAGGCTGTTTGGGCCAATCGTGAACAGATCATTGCGGCCAATAAGAAAGATATGGAATTCGGGCGCGACAAAGGGTTGAGCCCGGCGATGATGGATCGCCTGATGCTGGATGAGGCCCGCATTCAGGGCATGGTCGACGGGCTGCGCGCCGTTGCAGAGCAGGCCGATCCTGTTGGTGAGGTTCTGACCGAATGGGACATGCCCTCGGGCCTGAACATCCAGCGTGTGCGGACACCTTTGGGGGTTATCGGCGTGATTTATGAGAGCCGCCCAAATGTTACGGCGGATGCGGGAGCGTTGTGCCTGAAGTCCGGGAACGCGGTCATCCTGCGCGGTGGATCAGAAGGCTTTCATTCCTCGTCAGCCATCCACGCGTGTTTGGTTCAGGGCTTGAAATCGGCGAACCTGCCCGAGGATGCCGTTCAGCTTATCCCAACCCGCGACCGGGCGGCGGTTCAGGAACTGCTGACCATGACCGATTATGTCGACGTAATCGTTCCCCGTGGGGGCAAAGGACTGGTCGGGCTAGTCCAGCGCGAGGCCCGGGTCCCGGTATTTGCCCATCTGGAAGGCATTGTGCATATCTATATCGACAAGGCCGCTGATCCGCAAAAGACGCTCGATGTGGTTTTAAATGCCAAAACCCGCCGTACCGGAATCTGCGGTGCTGCCGAATGTCTGCTGATCCATCAGGATATCGCTGAAACGCTGGGACGGGATGTCATATCGGCGCTTCTGGCCGCAGGTGTCGAAGTACACGCCGAAGGTACTTTGGCCGTTGATGGCACTATCGCGGCCACTTCTGATGATTGGGGCAAAGAGTTTCTGGATAGTATAATCGCGGCCAAGCCGGTGACTGATATCGACGCCGCCATTGCTCATATCCGCAGGTTTGGGTCGAACCATACCGATTGCATCATGACCGAGGATCCCGCTGCAGCTGCCCGGTTCTTTGAACGGCTTGATAGCGCGATCCTGATGCATAACGCCTCAACTCAATTCGCCGATGGCGGTGAGTTTGGCATGGGGGCCGAGATTGGCATCGCCACCGGAAAAATGCACGCGCGCGGCCCCGTAGGGGCGGCTCAACTGACCAGTTTTCAGTATCTGGTGCGCGGTTCAGGGACTGTTCGGTCTTAGAACCGGATTTCGACGCGGGTTGAGGCCGTATCGGTCGCGACCCGCCGTCCCATCGACGATGCGGATTCCGGCAGCAGCGCAAATTGAACCTGCGCTGGGGTGACCTTGTTGGTAAACCGTCCGCTGGGCAGGTTCTTCCATAGCTCGGCTTCCAGCTTCAATTTGTCCGCGGTTCCTGTCACAGACCAGTTCTTCCCGTCGTTTACGATCGTTACATCCCCGCCAAATGGCATCGCGCTTTCGCAGCACATCAACGCCAGAAAGGCCAGTTTCACCTGATTACGCGGCACCGCTTCGGTCAGGTTCCAGTTGACACGAACACGACCTGCGCGTTCGACATCATTCAACAGCTCTAAAACCTCGGCCCGCCCAAGGGGATGATCGCTGGCCGACCCAAAAGCGACCCTGAAAAAGCGGATGCGTGCGCCGGCGCTGCCGACACTTCCTGCGATCAGTTCCATCTCGGGGCCTTGCACCGCGCCAACCATTTCAAGCAGCTCCAAGCCGTTGGTGATCGCCCCGATCGGGCTGATCAGATCGTGGCAGATCCGCGAGCCGATCAGTTCGGCCAGGTTGACGTCCAAGTCGCTCATGCGTACCTCCTGCTGTATCTGCCGCCGGACCGGAGCCCCTTGATGACAGATCTGAATGCCATTCTCGCACCGGGCATGTATGTCCGCCACCCCGATTTCCCCGATTGGGGCATTGGACAGGTACAATCCAACATCGCAGGTAAGATCACCGTAAACTTCCGCGAGCAGGGAAAAGTGGTAATCGACGGGACACGCATCGCCCTGATGCCGGTCTTTGATCCGTGAAACTGGTTTAAGAAAGGTTAACGTTTGATCGAAGCGCTCTATGTTGCCATTCCCCTGAAACCTGCGGTATCAGCGCGGAAACAACACGGAACCTCTGATGCCGGACGCAGGCCCTTCTTTCACCGTCAAACTCGCCGAAAATGACACCGAATTGCGGGCTGCACAGCGGTTACGCTATGATGTGTTCATACGTGAACTGGGCGGCGGTGGGGAAATGGTCGACCACGATGCCGGGCTGGAGCGCGACAGGTTCGATCCCTATTTCGATCATATGTTGGCGGTTGACGATCAATCTGGCAAAGTTGTTGGCGTTTACAGGCTGTTACCAGGTGATCGTGCTTCTGAAATCGGACAGTTCTATTCCGAAGATGAATACGATCTTTCCATCTTGAAACAAGGCGGACGCAAGCTGTTGGAGTTGGGACGTTCATGTCTACATCCCGATTATCGCGGCGGCACAGCAATGTATCACCTGTGGAACGGGTTGGCCGCCTATGTTGCCGAGCGCGAGATCGAGGTCTTGTTCGGCGTCGCCAGTTTCCACGGCACCGATCCTCAAGCTCTGGCTCAGCCTTTGTCCATGTTACATCACAATCACCTTGCGCCTCCGGACCTTCGGGTTCGGGCTCAGCCCGAAGTGTTCCAGCCCATGGATATGCTGGATAGCGATAAACTGGATCGGCGCGCAGCGATGGTGCAGGTTCCAGCACTGATAAAAGCATACCTGCGTCTCGGCGGGTTTGTGGGCGAGGGTGCCTTTATCGACCATATGTTCAATACCACCGATGTTTGCCTTATCCTCGACACGGCGCGGATGAATGAGCGACAACGGCGCATCTATGGTGGAGCGTAACGTGATGAGTGACGCCTCATGGCACAGTGAAAACGCACCTGACCCAATCAATCTGGGGGTCTGCGGATGGCTATTGGTCTTCCTTCGGGGTTTACCACTTGCTGTATTTGTATTCAGCGGGCTGATTGTCCTGCTGATCCTTCGCATGATCGAGCGCCCGCTCTATGGGGTTCACCGTCCGGTCACGCCCTTCATCACGCAGTTCGTATGCCGTAATGCGTTCCGGATTCTCGGGATTAGCTACCGTACAACCGGCGAGCTTATGACCCAGCGTGGTGCGGTTGTTGCGAACCATTCCTCGTGGCTTGATATTTTTGCGCTGAATGCCCGTAAAAGGATCTATTTTGTCTCGAAGGCCGAGGTAGCCAAATGGCCCGGTATAGGCTGGCTGGCGCGAGCGACAGGTACTGTTTTCATCGAGCGCGACCGCAAGAAGGCACGCGAACAGACACTTCTGTTTCAGGAGCGCCTGACAGCCGGTCACAAGCTGCTGTTTTTTCCAGAGGGTACGTCGACCGACGGTCTACGGATTTTACCATTTAAAACAACACTTTTTGCGGCATTCTTCACCGAAGATCTACGCGATTTCATGTATGTTCAACCGGTGTCGGTCGTTTACCATGCACCTAAGGGTGAGCCTGACCGGTTTTATGGCTGGTGGGGTGACATGGATTTTGCACCGCATCTGTTAAAGACTTTGGGAGCACGTCGCCAAGGTGGCGTAGAGCTAATTTATCATTCGCCAGCCAAGGTCAGCGACTTTGAGAACCGAAAGGCCCTGGCCGCCTATTGCGAAGATACCGTGCGTCAGGCGCACAGCCTTGCGCGGCTTGAAAAATAGGGCGATTGGCCCTTGCACTGCCTGAAAACCTGCCGTATACGCGCGCCATTCAAACCCGCAGGCGGGGTTTGGGCTTTATAGGGGAGACATCCTTATCTGGCCCGCCGGTTGGAGCATCCGCTTCTTTCACCCCCGCCGAGGCGTAAACCGGAAAAAGGAAATAAAGCATGGCTCTTCCCGAGTTCTCCATGCGTCAGCTGTTGGAAGCTGGCGTTCACTTTGGTCACCAGACACAGCGTTGGAATCCCCGCATGGGCCCGTTTATCTACGGCTCGCGCAATGGCATCCACATCATGGACCTGACCCAGACCGTTCCGATGCTGGACCAGGCTCTGCAGGCTGTTCGTGACACTGTTGCCAAGGGCGGCCGCATTCTGTTCGTAGGCACCAAGCGTCAGGCCGCAGGCCCAATCGCCGAAGCAGCTGAAAAGTCAGCCCAGTACTACATGAACCACCGCTGGCTGGGCGGCACGCTGACCAACTGGAAAACCGTTTCCCAGTCGATCAACCGTCTGAACCAGATTGACGAAGCCATGGAATCGGGCGCCGAAGGCCTGACCAAGAAAGAGCGTCTGGGCATGGAACGTGACCAGGGCAAACTGCAGGCTTCGTTGGGCGGTATCCGCGAAATGGGCGGCGTCCCGGACCTGCTGTTCGTCATCGACGTCAAAAAAGAAGCACTGGCCATCGCCGAAGCCAACAAGCTGGGTATCCCGGTCGTGGCAGTTGTCGACACCAACTGCTCGCCCGATGGTGTCGATTACATCATCCCTGGCAACGATGACGCAGCCCGCGCGATCTCGCTGTACTGCGATCTGGCAGCACGTGCCGCTCTGGACGGCATGACCGCTCAGATGGGTGCAGCAGGCGTAGATCTTGGCGCATTCGAAGAAGCACCGGTTGAAGAAGTCGTTGCGGAAGAAGCACCCGCAGCAGCAGAAACACCTGCCGAAGCGTAAGCTGCCCGTCACGTAAATGACATCTGGGGCAGGGTATGACCTGCCCCAATTCCGTTTGAATTGAGGAGAGCCAAAAGATGGCAATCACAGCAGCAATGGTAAAAGAACTGCGCGACACCACTGGCGCAGGCATGATGGACGCGAAAAAAGCGCTGACCGAAACCGGCGGCAACATGGACGAAGCCGTTGATTGGCTGCGCACCAAAGGCTTGGCCAAAGCGGCCAAGAAATCGGGTCGTACCGCGGCGGAAGGTCTGGTTGCCGTTCACGTAAACGGCAACAATGGTGTTGCAGTTGAAGTGAACTCGGAAACCGACTTCGTCGGGAAAAACGCCGAATTCCAGGAAATGGTTGGTAAGATCGCATATGCCGCAGAAGGCGTCGACAATGTCGAAGCTCTGCTGGCAGCTGATCTGGGTGGCAAAACCGTTGCGGAAACGCTGACCGACAAGATCGCCACCATCGGTGAGAACATGTCGGTGCGCCGTATGTCCAAACTGTCGGGCGACACTGTTGTATCTTACGTCCATAACGCAGCCACTAACGGCATGGGCAAGATCGGCGTTCTGGTCGCTCTGACCGGCGGTGACGAAGCCATCGGCAAGCAGATTGCGATGCATATCGCGGCTGTGAACCCGGCAGCTCTGTCCGAGGCAGACATGGACCCGGCGATCGTCGAGAAAGAAAAGCAGGTCCAGATGGACATCGCGCGCGAATCCGGCAAGCCGGAGCAGGTCATCGAAAAGATGATCGTTGGACGCATGAAGAAGTTCGTCGCTGAATCGACCCTGTTGAACCAGCAGTTCGTTGTAAACCCTGACCTGACCGTTGAGGCCGCTGCCAAAGAAGCAGGCGCGACCGTCACCGGATTCGTGCGTCTGGAAGTTGGCGAAGGCATCGTTGTCGAAAAAGAAGACTTTGCCGCTGAAGTTGCAAAAGCAGTTCAGGGCTAAGCATCACAGGCCCTGAACAGGGCCTGTATCAATCTGAGAAACCGGGTACGCCATGCGTATCCGGTTTTTCTTTGCCCTTAGTGTAGAAATGATGCCTAGAAACGAAAAAGGACGCCGAAAGCGTCCACAAGTTAAACCTGGTTTAAATGAGGGGCCCCGCAAAGATGGGGATGGACGAGGCCCCCCAAAATTCCGACAAAGAGACGCGGACAAATAGGCGCCCTATTGTCAGAGCGATCGGAGAGCTTTGTTATTGCAAAGATCCGACCAAATGTTCCCAGGCTAAAGCCACCACTCACGGAACAATACCACTTTGCAACTTTAGCGTTAGATTCGGAAAGTCATGTTTTCCTTACCCTAGGTAAATTGACGCATATTCGCGTCACCCCCTGAGTCAAACCCCAACGATGAACATCTGATTTTGAAGAGATGCTTTCAAAACTGCCTGCGCCGTTGTCTCGACCACGAGGGCCTCGCGCGCCAGACGCAGATGCTTTTCGACAGTGGCCGAAGTCAGCCCCATCAGAATCGCAATGTCCTGAGTTGTTTTGCCGTCGCCGACCCACTCAAGCGCCTCACGCTGACGTTTTGTCAGGGCACGATTTGGTGCGTTATAGGGCAGGGTGAGGATTTTCAGATGAGCAACGTTGTTCATCAGAAGAATATCCTGGCCAAATTCCTCCCAGACAGCATCCACATCGTCTTGTGTACGCGATCCATGCGCTGAAAGCGAAATTGCCCCTTTTGACCGAACCGAAACCGAGTCGAAACTGACCGTATAGCCGGCGACGACACCTTTGGTTTTGTTGAACTCGATGACGTCTCGCTCTTTTGCGGTCAGGGTGCCATCAGTCATCAAATCCTGGGCGATCCTCCAGCTTGCGGCCCCTTCATTATGCAAAGCCCATTTCAGCATCGGAGCATGGAAATACAACCCGCCTCCCAGAAACCCATCCAGGTAATCTTTGCTGTGATTGGTCAGGATTACAAAATCCTCGGGATCCCCCAGCGACGTTTCGGTGCGATATCGCGTATATCCGTACAGCAAACGATCGAACCCATATTCTGCCATTTGCCGGCAATGGGCATCCCAGAGCTCTTCCAGGGTTTTGGTATAGCTGAGGAAATTCAGATACTCAGAAAGCTTCATAGCGATCATTCACCCTGTAAATGGGACCGCAACGCATCCAGCGCCAGCACATATCCCTGCGGACCCAATCCGCAAATCATGCCTACAGCCACACGTGAGATATAGGATCGGTGTCGAAACTCCTCACGCGCGTGGATATTGGACAAATGAACCTCGATGACCGGCAGCTCAACCGAGGCGATTGCGTCCATCAGGGCAATCGAGCTGTGCGTATAGGCACCTGCGTTCAAAACAATGCCGTCCTGCACACCTTTGGCGGCATGAATGGCATCAATCAACGCGCCTTCGTGGTTGGATTGGAAATGAATCACTTCCATCCCGATAGACTTACCGTGTTCGAGGCACATATCCTCGACCATTTGCAGCGTTGTGCTTCCGTAAACCTCGGGCTGTCGCGTGCCCAGCAGATTGAGGTTCGGACCATTCAGAATAAGAGCTTTATGCATTGTTATACTGTCCCCATAACAAGGTTCTTAAACGTGAACAGGTAGAGATGTCCACCGAACCTGAATCATGTGTCAGAACCGCGGCCTATAGGACACGAGGCTGAAGTTTCAGATATTGGCTGGCTATGCCATGGTCACGACAATTTTCCCAAGGGCCTTTCGGCTGGCCAGAAGGTCTAGCGCATTTTGGGCTTGATCCAGAGGGAATTGCGCACTGATCTGTGGTTTGATCTGCCCTTTGGCGTATAACCCGAACAAATCTTCCATGTTTTTGCCATGTCCTTTCGGGTCGCGAAACACCGAGGCGCCCCAGAAAACACCGACAATTTGACAACCCTTAAGCAGAGGGAGGTTCAATGGTATCTGAGGGATTCCGGCTGGGAAACCGACGACCAGGAATCGCCCCTTCCACCCCAAGCTGCGCAGCGCTGGCTCTGAATAGGCACCGCCAACGGCATCGTAGACGACATCAACGCCCTGACTACCGGCTAAGGCCTTGATGTCCGATCCAAAGGCCTTCTGCGCCGGTTTGTCCATGTCGCGCGCGTAAATGATCGTTTCGTCCGCCCCGATCTGACGACAGAAATCTGCTTTGTCCTGCGATGAAACTGCCGCAATAACCCGAGCCCCCATGGCATTGGCTAGCTCAATCGCAGCCGTACCAACTCCGCCCGCTGCACCCAGAATCAGGACCGTTTCCCCTTGTTGCAGCGCAGCGCGGTCCTTCAGGGCGTGATATGAGGTGCCATAGGTGAAGATAAAGCTCGCCGCGTCCTCAAATGGCATTGAGTCCGGGAATTTAACAGCTGTCGCCGCTTTGACCGCCAGATGTGTGGCAAAACCTCCGTGTCCGGTCAGGGCCAGCACACGGTCGCCAACGTTAAAGCCCGAAACACCTTCGCCCAACCCGATAACCTCGCCAGCGATCTCACCTCCGGGGGCAAACGGTCTTGGTGGCTTTATCTGATACAGGTCGCGTATCATCAGTGTATCCGGGAAATTAACGCCTGCGGCCCGCACGCGAACAAGCAATTCGCCCTTGCCCGGCGACGGATCGGGCAGGGTGGTCAGTTCCAATGTCTCCGGCCCGCCCGGAGCGACGCTGAGTAAGGCTTGCATGTTTACGCTAATGTCCCTGTTATTCGGTAAGGAGGAACTTTTGGCGTACTGTTCTGAGTTGTCAAGAAACCACGCGGCACAACCGGGTTAGGCGTTACCCTTGACCGACAAATGAGACAGTTTGCCAAAATCAAAAACCGAGGAGCAGGTCATGAACCCCGAAACTCTTTTCTCATTGCAGGGCAAAACCGCTCTGGTCACGGGTGGGGCCACCGGAATTGGCCGAATGGCGGCCGAGGCGCTGGTCCGGGCGGGTGCACGTGTACTGTTGGCATCTCGTAAAGGTGACGCGTGCGAGGCGGTCGCGGCCGAATTGAACGCACTGGGCGCCACAGGAACCGCCGAAGGGTTTGCCGGTGATGTCGGATCAAAAGAGGGTGTCGGCAATCTGGTGGACGAAGTGCTCAAGCGCACGGACCGGCTGGATATCCTCATGAACAATGCCGGTGTTTCCTGGGGCGCACCGATGGGTCAGTTTCCCTACGAAGCCTGGGAAAAAGTCATGTCGATCAATGTGACAGGAATCTTCGAACTGACCCAAAAACTGTTGCCGATTCTGATGTCTTCCGGGACTGCCGAAGATCCATCCCGCATCGTCAATGTTGGATCGGTTATGGGCGAAGTTCCTATGGGCGACGGTGCGTATAGCTACTCTGCCTCAAAGGCGGCTGTGCTGCATCTAACCAAAATCATGGCCAAAGAACTTGCTCCGCATCACATCACCGTCAATGCGCTGGCGCCTGGACCCTTTGTCTCTCGGATGACGGCATTTGCCACATCTGACGAAGGGACGCGCAAGAAAGTCGGCAAATCCGTACCCTTGGGTCGCGTTGGACGTGACGAGGATATCGCAGGCTGTATGCTGTTCCTGTGCGGTCTGGGTGGCAGCTATGTCACCGGCGCGGTGATCCCGGTTTCGGGCGGGATCAATGTTGTCACCGCCGGCAACATCTTTGCTGAAGCACTCTGAAGCATCGGCCAAAGGGAGCCACAAAATGGACAGCGCAATTCTGGATCTGAAACGCGTCGATGCCTATCTCGGCACGCATCTCAAAGGGTATCGGGGTCCGTTGGAGGCGAAAAAATTCGAGGTTGGCCAATCAAACCCAACTTTTGAGTTAAAAACGCCTGAGAATTCCTATGTCCTGCGCCGCAAGCCGCCGGGAGTGTTGCTGAAATCCGCCCATGCCGTTGACCGCGAGTTCAGGGTTCAAAGTGCTCTGGCCGAAAGCGATGTGCCTGTACCCAAAATGCTGCTGCTTTGCGAGGATGATGACGTCATCGGGTCGGCGTTTTATGTGATGGAGCATCTCGAAGGCAGGACGTTTCTTGAACCCACAATGCTTGGCGAAAGAACCGAAACCCGCACGGCAATTATCGACGAGATGAACCGCGTTCTGGCGGCGCTGCATAAGGTCGATATCGATTCTGTTGGCCTGTCCGACTATGGCCCGCCGGGAAGCTATTTTGAGCGTCAGATCGGGCGGTGGACAAAACAATTTCGGGCGTCCGAAACCACTCAGATTCCGGATATGGATACCTTGATCGAGGCTTTGACCAACGCAACCCCCAAGGATGATGGTCAGAGAACGCTGGTTCACGGCGATTACCGCATCGACAATCTGATGTTCGAAAAGCAGGGCACACGCTGTCTGGGCGTACTGGATTGGGAATTGTCGACAATCGGGCATCCCTTTGCCGATCTCGCAGCCGTTATCATGCAATGGCAGATGCCACCTGGAAAAGAGGGGCGGGGTCTGGCTGGCATAGACCGGTCCTCGCTCGGCCTGCCATCCGATCAGGCTTTCATTGATCAATACTGCGAGCGCCGCGACCTTCCCGGAATTGATAACTTTGGGTTCTATCTGGCGTTCAATTTCTTCCGAATGGCTGCGATCTTGCAGGGTGTTTATAAGCGGGCGCTTGACGGAAACGCCTCTGATCCGAAAAGAGCTCAGATTTTTGGTAGTTACGTTCCTAAGTTTGCACAACGAGGGCTGACTGCATTGGGCTGAGGGTGAAACCACCTAGGGCGTATGAAATCTCGACAATTCAAGCTCAAGGTTGGCCAGGCTGTTTTTGCCAAAGAACATCTCAGTATCTACAAACATGCTGGGGACACCGAAAACACCTCGCTTGACCATAGCCTTGGTTTGGTTTTTCAGGTTTTGCTTTACGTTCAGATTGGTCATGGCCTCGCGCAGTTTTCGTATAGGCAAGCCGTTATCCTGAAGAATGTCGCAAAGGACACCCAGCTCATCCACTTTTTGGCCGTGCACCCAAATTGCATCAAATATGGACGCTATATATTTGTTTTCCCATGATTTACCGGATGCTAACAAAGCCCCGCGCATGGCGAATTTGGTGTTCATCGGGAAATGTGGGCTCATATGAAAGCTCAACCCACGGTGACGCGCAAAGCGATGGAGATCGCGGGTCAAATAGGCCGTCTTCTGCCGGTTCTCTGAAAAAGCCTTAAACGGGCTTTGGTTATTGGTGGCTTTGAAAACAGTGGCCAGCAGAACCGGAACATATGTAACACCGACTTCGTGCTTTGCAGCGATATCAGATATCATCTTCTGCGCGAGGAAGGCGTTCGGACTGCAAAAATCATAAACAAATTCTATATGTTGCGGCATATTTCTCCTCCATCAGGCGAGAGTCGAACCGGACACGAATCTATCTGCGACCACATTAGCAGGCAAAACCCTTTTGGCGTACAGGGACATCGTTGGATTGAGGTGATTTAGCTGTCCTTTTTCCGCTTAACCCCGCAATATCCGGGAAAGATACGTTAATTTCTCAAAGTTGAGCACACACAGATGAAGTTCGAACAAGCCCGGCTAGATCGTATTTGCGATTGGATGCAATCCTATGTGGATGATCGCAAATATGCCGGAAGCTCATTCTTGATGATGCATCAGGGCAGGGAGGTTCTGTTTCATTCCTGCGGGCTTAGAAGCGTTGAGAACAATCTGCCATTCGAGCGGGATACCCTCGTTCGCATCTATTCGATGACCAAGCCGATAACCACTGCGGCCCTGATGATCCTTGTTGAACGCGGTGAGGTTCACCTCGGCGCACAAGTGTCTGAATATATATCTGATTTCACCGCAACACAGGCGCTGGTACCCGGCGCCACAAGGTTGGATCAGACCGAACCTGCACCTGCACCAACGCTTCATCAGCTGCTGACCCATACAAGTGGCCTGAGCTATCCTTTCAACCCCGGCATCCTGGCTGCGGCAATGGACGAACTTGATCTTGTTTTCGGCCCTAAAGAAGGGTCTTTGGCCGAAAGAGTATCTTTGCTGTCCACTTTGCCTTTCGCCTTTCAGCCGGGAACACGATGGGAATATTCGGTGGGGATAGACGTTATTGGTCGCGTGATAGAAGTTCTTTCTGGCCAATCTCTGGAGCAATTCCTTGCGGAAGGGATTTTCAGACCTCTTGGCATGTCCCAGACCGGGTTCAGGGTTCCGGCGGGAGCAGGGGATCGGTTTGCCTCGCTCTATACGCCTTTGGCGGGCAATGCGATGGCGCTAAACGAAGCCCGTACGGGTGAGCAGACTTTGCGTCTGGTCGACAATGCCGACGCATCGCCCTTTGAATCGGCATCAATGTATTCTGGGGGCGGAGGGTTGGTTTCAACCATTGATGACTTTGCTAGATTTTCAGAGATGCTCCGAAATCGCGGAAGGTTCGGTGATCAACAGATTCTTGCACCAAAAACTGTAGAATTCATGCTTCACAACCACTTACCCGGCGATATTGCCTCGATGGGACCGCAGAGTTTTGCGGAACAACCCATGGAGGGCATGGGCTTTGGCCTTGGTGGCGCTGTCGTCATTAACCCCGGCAGAACCTGTGTTCCGGGCAGCATGGGGGATTTCAGCTGGGGTGGTATGGCATCGACCTTCTTTTGGGTTGATCGTCAGAACGATTTTACAGCGATCTTTTTCACCCAACTGTCACCATCCAGCTCTTATCCCTCCCGCGCAGAATTGAAGGCGCTCACCCTCGGGTCAATCATTGAATGACATTCGGCGCGCTGATACCCATTCGCCAAGATTAATCGGAGTACCGCATATGACCGAAGCAGAGAAAGTTCTTCTGGATCTTCTGGACGTTGAAAGACTGGAAGTAGACCTGTTTCGGGGAACAGGGTCGGGCGGCGAAACACCTATGCGAATTTTCGGCGGTCAGGTCATCGCACAAGCACTAGCCGCCGCATATCGCACCGTAGACAACCGTCTGTGTCATTCCCTGCACGCCTATTTCATCCGCCCGGGCGACCCAAGCATTCCCGTAATTTATCAAGTTGATAGGGCCCGTGACGGAGGTTCGTTCACGACGCGCCGTGTGGTTGCAATTCAGCATGGTAAGCAGATTTTAAACATGTCCGCCTCATTCCACATTCTGGACGAAGGTTGGGATCATCAGCACGACATGCCTGAGATGGAAGCGCCCGAATCCTACCCATCGCGATCAGAGCTCAAGAAGAAATATCTGGACAAAGTACCGCCCAGCTTTCGCGGAGAACTAACACGCGAGCGCCCGATCGAAGTCCGCGAGGTCGGCCATCTGGATCCTTTCAACCCAGAGAAATCGGATGACCGCAACCAGATCTGGTTCCGGATGGGGGCCGCGGCCAATGCCGATGCGGTCACGCAGCATCTGTTGCTGGCCTATGCTTCAGATATGTATCTCATGAGCTCGGGAATGCGCCCGCACGGCCTAAGCTGGTTTACTGGTGAAGTGAACGGCGCCAGCCTAGACCATGCGATTTGGTTTCACGCGCCGCTCAAGTTCGAGAATTGGCATCTGTATTCCATGGATTCGCCATGGAGCGGACGAGGGCGTAACTTCAACCGTGGATCAATCTATTCCGAAGATGGCGTTCTGGTCGCATCAGTTGCCCAGGAAGGCCTGATGAGGCGCCCTCAGAACAAAAGTTAAGTCTCTTCAATAAACATTTGATTTAACTTCTGCATTCCTGAAATCCACCTGTCATAATCTCCGGATTTATGGCGAATGTAGTCCAGAACCTTTGGATGCGGCAGTACCAGAAATTGCTCAGAAGTTATTGCCTTTACGCAAGCCTCGGCAACATCTTCAGGTTCCAACATTCCGTCAATCGAAGCCACGGAAGTTTCGTGCCCGCGCGTCATATCGGACCGTACGGCCTGTGGGCACAGAACCGAGACCCGCAGGCCTTTGTGCCCATATGTCAGCGACAACCATTCAGCAAACCCAACGGCGGCGTGCTTTGTGACGCCGTATGGCGCGGCACCTGGCTGGTTTAACAATCCCGCAGCAGACGCCGTGGTCATGATGTAGCCTCCGCCACGCTCCAGCATTCTGGGCACCAAATGCCGCGCGGTCCAAACATGGGACATCACGTTGATTTTCCAGATACGATCCCAGTCTTCATCGGGAACCTCCAAGCCACCAATCGTCAATATCCCGGCATTTGCACAATACAGATCGATAGGGCCAATCGAGCTTTCTACAGCTTCGATCAACTCGGCTGTATTAGCCTCAAGCGAAACATCACAATGGAATGAATGGCCGCCAATCTCTTTTGCGACAGCGTCTGCGCCGGTTTTGTTGATATCAGCGCAGGCAACCGTGGCACCTTCACGAGCAAATCGCTGTGCCAAACCTTTTCCGATGCCATCAGCGGCACCGGTCACAACAACGAACTTTCCGTTCAATTCCATTCGATCCTCATGATGCAGTAGGTGTCAGGAACAGATCGTAAGGTATTGTGAGGATTCGAAAAGTTTCCCAAGCGAATTGGCATTATTTTAACATAATACCAATTACACGAATTCTGGAAACTTAGTAAAACGCCTGCAATCCCGTCTGTGCACGCCCCAGGATCAACGCGTGAACATCATGCGTCCCCTCGTACGTGTTGACCGTTTCTAGGTTCACCATATGTCGGATGACCTGAAACTCTAGCGAAATGCCGTTGCCGCCGTGCATGTCACGCGCATGACGTGAAATATCCAGGGCTTTGCCGCAATTGTTGCGCTTAATGATCGATATCATCTCGGGCGCGGCTTCGGCCTTGTCCATCAGTCGCCCAACGCGCAGGCTTGCCTGAAGACCCAGAGCAATTTCTGTCTGCATATCCGCCAATTTGCGCTGGAAAAGCTGCGTCTGCGCCAATGGCTTGTCAAATTGTTTCCGGTCCAACCCATATTGGCGCGCCGCATGCCAACAGCTTTCGGCAGCGCCCATAACACCCCAGCTGATTCCGTAGCGTGCGCGGTTCAGACATCCAAACGGGCCTTTCAGGCCCTGAACATGAGGCAGCAAAGCATCCTCGGTGACTTCGACACCCTCCAGCACAATTTCACCGGTGATCGAGGCGCGTAGACTCAGCTTGTTCTGGATTTTCGGTGCGCTCAGACCTTTGAGGCCTTTTTCAAGGACAAAGCCACGGATCTTTCCGTCATGTGCATCAGATTTGGCCCAAACGACAAACACATCCGCAATCGGGGCGTTCGATATCCACATCTTGCTGCCAGATAGACGATATCCACCGTCGATCTTTTCCGCACGTGTTTTCATACCTGCCGGATCAGAGCCCGCATCTGGTTCGGTCAGACCAAAACATCCGATCCATTCGCCGCTGGCCAGTTTCGGAAGGTATTTCCGGCGCTGCTCCTCGCTGCCATAGGCATAGATCGGATACATCACCAACGAGCTTTGTACAGACATCATCGAGCGATAGCCCGAATCCACGCGTTCCACTTCTCGGGCGACAAGGCCGTAAGAGACATATCCGCCCCCTAGCCCGCCGTATTCTTCCGGGATCGTAGTGCCGAGCAAACCCATTTCACCCATTTCACGAAAAATCTCGGGGTCAGTTTCTTCGTTATGAAATGCTTCTGTCACCCGCGGCTGAAGCTTTTCCTGCGCATAGGCTTGCGCACTGGCCGCAATCATACGTTCGTCTTCGTCTAGCTGGTCTGACAGGCGGAACGGATCATCCCAGGCGAACTGGCCCATGTCAGGCGCATCTTTGGCGCGTAATGTCGGCTTGGTGTCAGGGGCATTCATGGTGCGTCTCCGCTTTGTCAGCTTCGCGGCAAACTAACCCGTCGGCCCGCCAAAAAACAGTAAGAGTTTCGCATCCACCCTTGAGTAAAACTCATAGCTTGCAGCCACCTGCCCCACGCGTTCAACCCAGCGCGTATCCCGCACCGCGAACAGTGCGAACCGGATCATCTCCACCATACTGCGTTAATGCTTTGCGTAAGCGGCCGATATGAACGTCGACCGTTCGTGTATCGACATAAATATCCCGCCCCCAGACGCGATCCAATAGCTGTTCTCGGCTCCAGACGCGGCCCGGCTTTTCCATGAATGTGCTCAGCAAGCGAAATTCGGTTGGGCCAAGCTTTAGTGGTTTGCTGTCGCGGCTGACCTTATGAGTTTCAGAATCCAAAACGATGTCTGCGAATTCCAGCCTAATTCCTACAGTCGCAGGCCGGACACGCCGCAACTGGGTGCGTACCCGGGCCATAAGCTCGACAATCGAATAGGGTTTGACCACATAGTCATCAGCCCCGGTTTCCAGACCTCGTACTTTGTCGATTTCTTCCGACCGGGCCGACAGCATGATAATTGGGATCGACCGGGTATCGGAGCGGGTTTTCAGCCGGCGGCAAACCTCGATCCCGCTGAGATTAGGCATCATCCAGTCCAGTACGATAATGTCCGGACTGTCTTCATCGACCAGCAACATGGCCTCTTCACCGTTGGCTGCTTTGGATACGCGGAAACCTTCTGCCTCGAGATTATAGGCCAGGACTTCGCGCTGAGCCGGCTCATCCTCGACAACCAGAACGGTCGGTTGATCAGCGGACATTCTCAAATCTCCTAGACGGATTGCGATGTAAAATCGGCTTTGGGACGCGCTTCTGTCGGGCGCTCTCCGGTCACCAGATAAACGACCTGCTCGGCAATCGCCGTCACATGATCGCCCATACGTTCTATATTTTTGGCGATGAAATGCAGGTGCATACAGGATGAGATGTTGCGCGGGTCTTCTGCCATGAAAGTAAGGAATTCTCGGAACAGACCATTATACATCTGGTCGACTTCCTCATCACGTTCGATCACATCCGCCGCCAGCTCAGCGTCGCGCTGGACATAGGCGTCCAAAGCGTCCCTGAGCATCCGCTCGACCTCACGTGCCATACGTCGCAAGGCTGCGGCACTGCCATTGATCTCACTGGTATTGACCAGAACGGTCGTGCGTTTGGCGATGTTCTTTGAATAGTCGCCGATGCGTTCCAGGTTGGCGGAAACCTTCAATACCGATAGGACCAGACGAAGATCGCTTGCTGTTGGCGCACGCAGCGCGATCAAACGCGCCGTTTCTTCATTGATCAGCTCTTCCAACGCATCAATGGCCTTGTCGCCCTGACGCACCTCTTGCGCGAGCTCGACATCGCGCGATTCAAGCGACCGTGCCGCGCTCATGATTGCGGCTTCGACGAGGCCGCCCATTTTCATGATATGCGCCTGAATGGCTTCCAGATCCCGGTCGAAGGCGGATGCGATATGTTGTTCTGTCATCTCTGAATACCTATGTTCAGCCGATACGGCCGGTGATGTAGCTTTCGGTGCGGGGATCTTCAGGGTTGGTGAAAATCTGTCCGGTTTCACCAAACTCGACAAGGTTGCCCAAATGGAAAAACGCGGTCTTCTGGCTGACGCGAGCGGCCTGCTGCATCGAGTGGGTAACGATCACTACCGAGTATCGCGACCGCAATTCGTCGATCAGTTCCTCGACCTGCGCAGTCGCAATCGGATCAAGGGCCGAGCACGGCTCGTCCATCAGCAGGACCTCAGGTTCCGTAGCCACCGCACGGGCGATGCACAAGCGCTGTTGCTGACCGCCGGACAGGCCGGTTCCAGGCGCGTCAAGACGGTCTTTGACCTCATCCCAGATGGCGCCGCGGCGCAGTGATTTCTCAACAATCTCGTCCAGTTCAGCTTTGTTTCTGGCCAACCCGTGGATACGCGGGCCGTAGGCCACATTGTCATAGATCGACTTGGGAAACGGGTTCGGTTTCTGGAACACCATGCCGACCTTGGCACGCAGTTGAACCGGGTCGACGCGTTTGTCATAGATATCTTCGCCATCCAGCAGGATATCGCCCTCGACACGGCAGATGTCGATCGTGTCGTTCATCCGGTTCAGGCAGCGCAGGAAGGTGGATTTTCCGCAACCCGAGGGACCAATAAAGGCGGTAACGGTCTTGTCTTCGATCCTGACGTCGACGTCTTTGATGGCGTGATTTTCACCGTAATAAACCTGAACCTTGTTCGCGGCAATCTTGATGTCTTTGGCGTCCACGGTTCTCTCCACTCGTGTCATATCGTTCATAATTGACCCCATTTACCAGCGGCGCTCAAAGCGACGGCGCAGGATGACTGCGATTGCATTCATTGTTACCAGGAAAAGCAGCAGGATAATGATGCCCCCCCATGCGCGTTCGTAAAAGGCCGGGTCGGCGCGCTTGGACCATTCGTAAATCTGTGCTGGCATGGCCGAGTTCGGGGACAGAAAACCGTCCACTATTCCATCCGGCGGGTTCGAGGCGATAAAGCCCACCATACCGATCAGCAGCAACGGCGCAGTTTCACCAAGCGCCTGCGCCAGGCCAATAATAGTACCCGTCAGGATGCCAGGTGCGGCCAGTGGCAGCACATGATGAAACACTGCCTGCATTTTCGAGGCCCCTACCCCCAACGCGGCGTCTCGGATCGACGGCGGCACCGCCTTGAGTGATGCTCGGGTCGAAATGATAATTGTTGGCAGCGTCATCAGCGTCAGAACCAGACCACCAACCAGCGGCGCAGAGGTCGGTAAATGCATATAATTGATGAACACGGCCAAGCCAAGAATACCAAATACAATCGAAGGAACGGCCGCCAGATTCGAGATGTTCACCTCGATGATATCGGTAAACCGGTTCTGAGGCGCGAATTCTTCCAGATAGATCGAGGCGGCGACCCCGATCGGTAAGGCCAGCGCCAACACGACCAGCATCATGAACAGAGAACCCAGCATGGATACTCCGATCCCGGCAGCCTCGGGCCGCTGATCGGAGGCGTCCGCCCCGAAGATAAAGTCAGGGTTGAACGCCTTGTACAGCACACCAGCAGCACGCAACTGATCCACGAAGTCCAGCTGTGCGACAGAGATGCTTTTGTCATTTGCGATGGACTGGCGTGTCACACGGCCCTTCAGATAGCCATCAACGCGGCTGTTCACCAAAAAGCGGAAGCTGACCGACGTACCGATCTCATCCGGGTTCGAAATGACGTAGTTGCGCAGGTCCGCCTGTGCGGATTTGGACAGGATTTGCCCCATCTCTTTGGGCGACAGATCGGACTGGATGCCCAGTTTCTGCACCTCAACCTCAAGCGCTGAGGCGATCAAAGGCGCGTATCCAAAGGTCGAGACTTTACTGATTTCCGCGATGTCGCGGTTGCCCTTTTTGTCGAGCTTGTCTGCCTTCAGCTCTACCGACAGCTCTAAGAAGCTTTGCTGAAAAGCGCCCGTACCAGCGGTGACGATATTAGTCACCAACACAATCAACATCACAAGACCGATACCAATGGCCGCGATACCGTACAATTTGAACCGGGTTTCGGCCGCATTGCGACGCTTGGTTTGTGTGTCCTGATTGAACAGCGAAGCCCCTTTGTGTTTAGCGGCAGGTGCTGCGTCTTGTTTTTGGGACATGTCAGTCATTCATACTGCTCCCGGTATTTGCGCACGATATAGAGGGCGAAGATGTTCAGCCCCAGCGTGATGATGAACAGGGTCAGACCCAGGGCAAAGGCCACAAGAGTCTCCGGGCTTGCGAAATCAGTATCCCCGGTCAGCTGGCTGACGATCCTAGTGGTGATTGTGGTCATGGCTTCGAAAGGGTTTCCCGAGAATTTGGCAATCGCACCGGCGGCCATCACGACAATCATCGTCTCACCGATTGCGCGGCTGGCGGCCAACAAGATTGCCCCTACGATCCCGGGCAAAGCTGCCGGCAGGACGACCTGCCTGACAGTTTCGGAATGCGTTGCGCCTAGGCCTAGCGATCCGTCTCGCATCGACTGGGGCACCGCGTTGATGATGTCGTCAGAAAGTGACGACACGAACGGGATGAGCATGATGCCCATGACCAGACCCGCCGTGAGTACAGCGTTCGAACTGGCCATCCAACCAACGCCCAAAGCTCCCCCCTGCCCGAACACAGATACCAGTGCCGGACCGACCGTCAGCAGCGCGAAAAGACCGTAAACGATGGTTGGGATACCGGCGAGGATTTCCAGCAAAGGCTTGGCCACAGACCTTGCCACGCTCGAGGCATATTCGGAAAGATAGATCGCAGCGTACAACCCAATCGGAACCGCAACCAGCAACGCGATCAGAGAAATATACAAAGTCCCCCACAGCAGCGGGAGGATCGACAGTTCACTTCCGCCCCGGAAGTTCGGGGCCCAGGTGTTGCCAAAGAAAAAGTCTTTCCACGAATGAAGTTCGAAGAAATTCATTGTTTCAAAAAACATGGACAGGACGATGCCGACTGTGGTCAGAACTGCGATCGAAGCGGCCAGCAGCAGCAGCGCCAGAATGCCTTGTTCGACAACATTTCGGGCGCGAAATTCTTTATGAGTGCGGATATAGGCAAATGAGGCCCCGATCAGCGTCACAACCAAAACCGCGATCTGCATCGCAATGGTTCCGCTTGCGCTCATCGAGCGATATTTCTGCGCCGCCAGCAGAATGGGTGCGGTTACCTCTTGCGTAATGATCTGACCAGCCTCTTTCAGTCGCGCGGTCACATCGGCAAAATCCTCATGCGCGCTGCGGGCAAAGTCTTCGGTCATGGTGCCTGCGGCAACCGCGCCGTCCAGGCCGTTGGCGACCCGGCGCACTTCGCTCATCAGCAAGCCGCGGGTCGACCCCTCGGGGATTGCCGAGTCCGGCAGCAACCCAGAGGCAGAATTGCTGACGATCAAGGGCTGCGCCAGCAACCAGATGACCAGCAAAACGAACCCCGGTATCAGCGCCGTCAAAGCAACGTTATAGCCGTAATAGGATGGAAGTGAGTGCAGATTGCGCAGGTTTCCGTCCGCGCTGGCCATCGCGCGGGACCGGCCCGCAAAATAGCCAAGAACAGCAATCGCCAGCAAAATGAGCAGCAGCCAGGTTAGTGCCATGAGAACTCCGTCAAGCGGCAGGAGTGGATTTAAGAAAACCGGGGCGTAGACACCGCCCCGGTTCAGTCGTGTGAAAGCTTAGGAACCGCCGCCCAAAGTGGTTTCGCTGGCTACGATTTCCTGAACCTTGACCAGCTCTGGGTCTGATACGAGACCGTATGCAGCCAGAGGACCATCGGGGCCTGCAACCTCATCAGCGACGAAGAACTCTGCATATTCTTTCAGCCCGGGGATAACGCCGATATGTGCTTTTTTCACATAGAAAAACAGCGGGCGCGATACCGGGTATTCGCCAGTTGCGATGGATTCGGTCGAAGGCACGATGCCTGCCATGGTCGCAACCTGCAGTTTGTCGGTGTTGTTTTCGTAGAACGCCAGACCAAAGACGCCGATGCCGTCCTTGTTGCTGTCGATACGCGCCAGGGTCTCGGTATAGTCGCCGTCGATGTCGACCGAAATGCCATCGGTACGCAGAGCGATACAGGCTTTTTCAGCGGCTTTTTTGTCGTCGCCATTTGCGGCTTTGTAGACATCAAAGTCACCCAGATGCTCACAACCGGCCAGGATCACCTTGTCTTCGAACACTTCACGCGTGCCGTGCTTGGTGCCGGGGATGAAGGCTGCGATCGGCTGCGCCGGGAATGCTGGGTTCACGTCGGCCCAGGTCTTGTTGGGATTGTCGACCAGCTGGCCATCAACCACGATCTGAGCGGACAGCGCTTTGTACCAATCTTCCGGCGTGAACTCGAAAGAGTTGCCGTTGATGTCGGATGCGAAAACGATGCCGTCATAGCCGATCTGAACTTCGATGATGTCGGTAACACCGTTTTCGGCACAGGCTTTGATCTCTTTTTCACGGATCTGGCGCGAAGCGTTCGCTACGTCGATGGTGTTTTCGCCAACACCTTCACAGAACCGCTTGAGGCCGGCCGAAGATCCGCCCGATTCAACAACCGGGGTCTGGAAGTCAAAGTTTTCGCCAAAGGCTTCTGCAACGATCGAAGCATAGGGCAGAACGGTGGAAGAACCAGCAACCTGAACTTGATCACGCGCGGTGGCCGCAGTGGCCGAAACAGCAGCGATAGTCAGAACCGAAGCCGACAGTTTTACAAAGGACATTTCAGTCTCCTTGAGAAATATGTTTCTGGATCATCCTCATGATGATCTTGGCCGAACCTCTAAAAGTCGTGCGTAAGCCTTTTGTGACATGTGTGTAACGGTTTCATGACACGTTTGGATTTTCAGCCGATACGCCACGGAACATATGCTGTGAAAGAAACAAAACAGATCCGACAACTGGCTTGATCCAAGCGATCAGCGCGGCAAAATCACAGTAAAAACAGAGCCTTTTCCAAGATCGCTTTCCACCCGCAATCTGCCGCGATGGCGGTTTAGAATATGTTTTACAATCGCAAGGCCCAACCCGGTTCCACCCAGTTGCCGTGACCTATGACTGTCCGCGCGATAGAATCGTTCGGTCAAACGCGATACATGCTTCGGGTCGATTCCAGGTCCCCTATCCACGATCTGAACGCGAACGCCGGGACCGCGCATGGCGGTATCGTGATCCGAAGATTTGACGCGAACTTCTACCCGACCACCGCTGCCGCCGTATTTAATTCCGTTCTCGATCAGGTTGGTAAATACTTGGAGCAACTGGTCGCTGTCGCCAACTAGCATTATTTTGTCTTCGGGCGCATCCAGGCTCAGCACTACATCCGCGTCATCTGCCAATGGGCGCAGAGAATTGAGGGTCGATTTAAGAAGTGCTGTCAGCTCAAGTTGTTCTTTCGGGCGAACCCGCTCTTCGCTTTCGACCCGGTTCAAAGACAAAAGATCGCCGACAAGCCGGTTCATGCGATTTGCCTCGTCGTTCATGATCTGAAGAAAACGATCCCGGGCAGCCTCGTCATCTCGGGCCGGACCGCGCAAGGTTTCAATAAAGCCCATTAATGCCGTCAGTGGGGTCCGCAATTCATGGCTGACATTCGCGACGAAATCACGTCGCATCTGATTTGCTTGCTCAACATGCGTAACGTCCTGAAATACAGCAAGCAACGCACCGCCGGATACTGCACCGACCCCATTCATATACCGGCACTGAACTTCGAAAGTTGTATCCTGGGCACCGTCATTGGACAGGTGCCGAGTGTTGGACGTTCCCTTCGTGCGCAGGCTTTGTTCAATCGCTTCAATAACCTGCGGCTGTCTGAGGATGGTCGCGAAATGCCGCTGCAGGATATTCTGGCCCAACAACGTCTTTGCTTCGGTATTGACCGCAATAATCCGTTCCGTCTGGTCAACCATCAGCGCGGGCATCGGGATGGCGGTTACAATTTCTTCAAGTTGGTCGTTGGTCATATAGGGGCAGTTCTCTTAGCAACGCAGTTGGACGCTAGGATAGCTCTCGCATTGTATCGCGAAAATGACGCATGTTTTCTTGATAATGCAAGGCGCTGAAGGTCAGCTTCTGGGCGGTCGCATTGTCGATCTCGCGCACGACTTTACCCGGTGAGCCCATGACCAGAGAGTTATCCGGTATCTCTTTTCCTTCGGTCACCAAAGCCCCTGCCCCGATCAGACAGTTTTTGCCGATCTTGGCACCGTTCAACACGATGGCCCCCATTCCGATCAGGGTATTATCCCCGATCGTACAGCCATGCAGCATGACCTTATGCCCAATCGTGCAGTTCTTCCCGATGGTCAGAGGATACCCCGCATCAATATGCATGACGCAGTTTTCCTGAACATTGCTGCCCTCACCAACCCGGATTTCTTCGTGATCAGCGCGGATCGTGCAGCCGAACCAGACCGAGGCCCCCTGTTCAAGCACGACTTTGCCGATCAGATTGGCGTCTGGGGCGACCCAGGTGTCCTCGTGGATTTCCGGTACATCAGAGCCAAGGGCATAGATGGTCATGACTGATCCTCGAATTCGTTTTGCAGCGTACGGACATGATCCTGAAGCTTGGGTTGCTGGATACGCCGCATTCGCTCGGCACTGACGATGGTTTTCAGCTTTTCTTCGGTCTCGTCCAGATCGTCATTGACCAGCACATAGTCGTAATATCCCCAATGGCTGATCTCATCCCAGCTTTTGAGCATCCGCTTGGAGATAACCTCTTCGCTGTCCTGACCCCGACTTTCCAGACGGCGGCGCAGTTCGGGGATGGACGGCGGCAGGATGAAAATCGACAGGGCGTGTTTACCCAGATCCGAGTTCCTGATCTGCACCTCGCCCTGCCAGTCGACATCGAACAGAACGTCCTTGCCGTCATTGATGGACTCGCGAACTGGCCCAGCCGGAGAGCCGTAGAAATTGCCAAACACATGGGCATGTTCCAGCATCTGTCCCTCGGACACCTGCTGTCGAAAGGTATCTTCTGTCAGGAAATAATACTCACGCCCATGTTCTTCCCCAGGCCGGGGCGCGCGTGTTGTGGCCGAAACCGAGAACTCCAGATCCGTGTCCCATTGCATCAGACGCTTGGCCAACGTGGATTTCCCTGCGCCCGAAGGCGAGGACAGAATGATTAATAGGCCGCGTCGATCCGCCATCAGGGCGCTCCTGTCATTATTCTACGTTCTGCACTTGCTCGCGCATCTGATCTATTACCGCCTTCAACTCAAGCCCAACCGATGTCAAATCGGCGCTTTGTGCCTTGGAACACAGCGTATTGGCCTCGCGGTTGAACTCTTGCATCAGAAAATCAAGCTTGCGCCCCACGGCGGCATCCTGTGCAAGCAAATCGCGTGCGGCAGTGACATGGGCCTTCAGCCTGTCAATTTCTTCCGTTATATCCGACTTGACTGCAATCAGAGCCAATTCTTGTGCAACCCGGTCCGGATCCGCGCCTTGCGCATTATCCATCACGCGCTGCAGATTTTCTTGTAAGTTTTCAGCGATTTTATCCCGGCGCTCTTCAGCGAGCTTGGCGGCTTGCTCCGTAAGGCTTGAAACCTGCGATAGCTGCGCCTCAAGCACATCGGCCAGGGCCCGGCCTTCGGATTCACGCATCTTAATGAAATCGCTCAGCAAATCACCAAACGCGCCGGTTAGATGTTTGACCAAGGGGGCCGGATCATCCGCATCCCCACCGGTTTCCAACATGCCTTTGACAGCAATAAGCTCGGCCGCCGTCGACGGGGCCAGCGCTAGTCCCCGTTCTTCTGCCATCGTCTGCGTTCGCGCCAGAGCATCCAGAGCAGCGGCCATCGCAACCGGGTTCAGCACAAGATCGGCTGTCGTTTCCTCGCGGCTCAGCTTGAGCGAAAGCGTCACATTCCCCCGGCCCAGGCTTTTCGAAATCCGCGAACGAAGCGCGGCTTCGAGCCCGGTGAGCCATTCAGGCACCCGCAGACGCATATCCAGCCCTTTGCCGTTTACGCTGCGCAACTCCCAGGTCCAGCTATGTGGACCATGTGTTCCCTTGCCCGAGGCAAATCCGGTCATGGATCTGATCATGCCTGTCTTCTCCGCTTTGCCCGCCCAGTGTTCTTGTCCGCACCTAATGCCATCCTCGTGTGCAGGGCAAGAGTTTGCTGAGAATGACAGCGTCGGACAGAGGTTAACCATTCATTAAAGAATTACTCCAAAATTGACTCAACCCGTGCCAATCTCGTCTAGGCAAGTACCGACAAGGCGCAAAAGCTCCCGGTATCTTGCATTTTATGAAAATGACGGTCGATTGCAGTTAGGGTGATGAAAATGAAGATCTTTTTCGGTAACGGTTCCGGGACTAAATTTGGAAAGATCGTCGCAATGGATCGTTTTGACAGTGGGCGCAGTCTATCGCCCATACAACAGGCCGAAGCGTACTGGACAGCCTTGCTGTCCGGCGATGGTGTTCCTATGCGATCTCAGATCGACCCGCGCGGGCTTGAGAATATCCTGCCTAACACCTTCATCCTTGAACGCATTGCACCCGGTCTGGCCCGGTTTCGTCTGGCCGGCAGTCACTTGAACACACTGGCGGGTATGGAGGTTCGGGGAATGCCTCTGACCGCTTTTTTCGAACCCAGCGCGCGAACTCAGGTTACCGAGATCCTTGAACAGGTTTTTGCCGGTCCTGCCATTGCTGAACTTGAATTGGCCTCGACCGGTGGGTTTGGGCGCACGGATCTTCAGGCGCGAATGATCCTTTTGCCGCTGAAAAGCGATTTGGGCGATGTCAGCCGTGTTCTTGGCGTTATGGTCAGTGACGGGGCGATTGGGGCAACCCCCCGGCGCTTTGATGTAAGCCATTATAAACTGCGTGCTGTGTCAGAAATACAGGCGCCTCAACAACCGGTTCAGCCTGTTGTCGAAGGATTTGCCGAAGAACAACAAGAGTACAAACGTCCCGGATCTCACCTTCGATTGGTCGTATCACGGGATAAGTAACGAGTAACGCGTGTTAAATGTAAAGAAGGCGGGCCTATTAGACCCGCCTTTTTAAAATCGTCTGACCAAGTGGTTAGGAGGCTGCGCGTTTGCCGCGGTTCCGGCGCAGATCTGTCAGTTCTTCCGCAACAAGGAAGGCCAGTTCCAACGATTGCGACGCGTTCAAACGTGGATCGCAGGCTGTATGGTAACGGTCTGACAGATCTTCTTCTGTTACAGCGCGTACACCTCCAGTGCATTCGGTCACGTCTAGCCCCGTCATCTCAAAATGCACACCGCCGGGGATCGTGCCCTCGGCCTGATGCACACCAAAGAAGTCGCGTACTTCGCGCAGCACAGAATCAAAAGGCCGGGTCTTATAGCCGGTGGCCGATTTGATCGTATTGCCGTGCATTGGGTCACAGACCCAGGTCACCTTGGCGCCCTCTTCCTTGACAGCTTTGACCAGACGCGGCAGATGCTCTCCCGCCTTGCCTGCACCAAACCGCGCGATCAGGGTCAGACGCCCTTCTTCGTTTTCCGGGTTCAGTTTGGCCATCAAAACTTTGAGGTCTTCGGCAGATGTCGTCGGACCGCATTTCAGACCGATCGGGTTCAGAACGCCGGAACAGAATTCAACATGCGCGCCATCAGGTTGACGGGTGCGGTCGCCAATCCAGATCATGTGGCCGGACCCGGCCAACCAGTTGCCCGATGTAGAATCAAGACGGGTCAGCGCCTCTTCGTATTCAAGCAGCAGACCTTCGTGGCTGGTATAGAATTCAACCGACGAGAATTCATGCGTTGTGTCCGCGGTGATGCCCGCAGCCCCCATGAAATCAATCGAATCCTGAATTCGGTCAGCAATTTCAGAGTATTTCTGAACATCCTGGCCATCGGCAAAGCCGAGTGTCCACGAATGCACATGGCTCATATCGGCGAAACCACCGGTCGAAAAGGCGCGCAACAAGTTCAATGTTGCCGCTGCCTGCGTATAGGCTTGCAACATCTTGGACGGATTCGGAATCCGCGCCTCGGGCGTGAAATCCAGCTCGTTGATGATATCGCCGCGATAGCTGGGCAGCTCAATGCCATCCACCACCTCTGTCGGTGCGCTGCGCGGTTTGGCGAACTGTCCAGCCATACGGCCCACTTTGACCACCGGCACCTTTGCGCCATAGGTCAAAACCATGGCCATCTGCAGCATCACCTTAAAGGTGTCGCGGATCGCATCCGCGCTGAATTGTTCAAAGCTTTCAGCACAGTCGCCGCCCTGCAGCAGGAAAGCCTCACCCCGCCCCGCAGCACCAAGATGTTGCTTGAGCCGACGTGCCTCACCTGCAAACACCAGCGGCGGATACTGCGAAAGCTGAGCCTCGACTTTTGCCAGCGCGGCCGCGTCGGTATAGTCTGGCATCTGAACCCGGGGCTTGTTGCGCCAGTTCGTTTTTTGCCATTCGGTCATAGCTTTGATCTCCGCTGAAGTATTCAAGTCGCCTCTATACAAAAACGTTTGATGAGAGGCCATATACGATTTGGACCTCTTGACGTCGCAAACAAGCTTTGATCATGGTGGCGGTCAAATCTGTCGCCGGACGTAGGGTCAAACGGCGCCGAATCAAGGACACCTCGCCATGCAAGAGCAACGCCAAGTTGTCACGGTGGAAACCACTGCGGCCAGCCCTCGACATTTCGTGTTTGTCCTGTTGGACAAATTCTCACTGCTGTGTTTCGCATCCGCGCTGGATAGCCTGCGCATCGCAAACCGCATGGCCGACAAAGAGCTTTACAGTTGGAGCCTGTCTGGCGAAGGCGGCGAGACGATCAAATGCTCCGCCGGGACCGAGTTCAAACTGGACGCTGATCTAGCCGAGCTGCAGCGCGATGACGTCGTGCTGATCTGCGGCGGTGTCGATGTACAAGCCGCTACCACCAAGAAAATTCTGAACTGGGTCCGCCGCGAAGCACGCCGGGGATTACGCATTGGTGGGCTGTGTACGGCAGCTTATACCTTGGCCAAGGCCGGTTTACTGGATGGCAAGCGTGCGACAATTCACTGGGAAAACTCAGACAGTTTCACCGAAGAATTTGATGAGGTCGAACTGACCAAATCCGTATTCCAGATTGACGGAAACCGGATGACAACAGCCGGTGGTACTTCCTCTATCGACCTGATGCTGAAAATCATCGCCGAGGATTTTGGCGAAGATCTTGCGAACGCGGTGGCCGATCAGCTGATCTATTCCTCGATCCGTACTGATCAGGACACCCAGCGTCTGTCGACCCCGACACGGATTGGGGTGCGCCATCCCAAGCTGAGCCAGGTCATCCTGATGATGGAGAAGAACATCGAAGAGCCGATCTCGCCTTCGATTCTGGCCAAAGAGGTCGGCATGTCCACACGGCAGCTAGAGCGTCTGTTTCGCCGTTACCTCAGCCGGTCGCCTAAACGCTATTATATGGAGCTGCGCCTGCATAAGGCCCGGAACCTGCTGATGCAGACCGACATGAGCGTGATCAACGTGGCGCTGGCATGCGGGTTTGCCTCGCCTAGCCATTTCTCGAAATGCTACCGGGCGCATTATAACACCACGCCCTATCGTGAGCGCGGTGCGCAAAGCGGGCGCTTGTCTGTTTAATCGCTGGGGGTCATGCGAAAGACAGCGCCCTGCCCGACGGAAATAAACCAGATTGATCCATCCGGTGCCTCGACAATGTCGCGGACGCGTTCCGTCTGAGGGCCCTTGATCTGCTCGACCTCAGTCAATGGAGTGCCTTCAAGCCGAGCAATGTAGTCGAATTTGAGCGACCCGACGAATAGATCACCCTTCCATTCGGGCCAAAGCTTGCCTGAATAAATCAAAAGGCCGGATGGGGCGATGGAAGGGTCCCAATAGAATTCAGGCTGCACCATCCCCGGTTTTGCCGTCCCCTCGCCGATTGTTTGCCCGGAATAGTGCTTGCCATAGGAAATCACCGGCCAGCCATAGTTCCGCCCCGGCCGGATTAGGTTCACTTCATCACCGCCCTTGGCTCCATGTTCCGATACCCATAGGCGCCCCCGTGCATCCAGCCCTGCACCTTGGGGATTCCGGTGGCCATAAGACAATATCTCAGGCTGAATTCCGGGTTGTCCGACAAATGGATTATCAGCCGGCACCGAGCCGTCCCGGTTCACACGGATCACCGAGCCGTTGTGACTCGATTGATCCTGGGCGGTCGGGCGATCACCACGATCGCCGATAGTGACAAGTAATGTCCCCTCCTTTGCTTCGACAATACGAGAGCCAAAATGACGCCCAGAATCCCAACCATTTTCAGCTTCGAAAATCGTGCGCAGATCGGTCAGCTCTGATCCGTCTTCGGACAGGCGCGCAATCGCAAGTGCAGTGCCTGCCCCCTTTGGTTGAGGCTTGGAATAGGTCAGGAAAACCTCACGGCTTTGCGAAAAATCCCTGGCAACGGTTACGTCCAGCAAACCGCCTTGCCCCTTTGCAACCACATTGGGAGTGCCTTTGACGCGAACTATGTTTCCCTCCGACACAAACAGAAGTTCACCTTCGCGCTCAGTTACCAGAAAGGACATGTCAGGCAGGATGCCGATTGCCCAGGGCGTATCGAGCCCCTTCACCATCGCCGTCACACGCGCCGATCCGGAGTTGGTAGTTAGCGATTCTGCCCCTGCCAACCCTGAAACAACAGAAAAGATGAAGATCAAAGCTAGTCTAAACATCTCGTTCTCCTTACCGAAAACACCGCGCCGGGCACATCTGAACAACTAGAACTGTGCGCCACAAAAACACGTTTGCGTTAGGACTTTTCTTTTTCGAACAGCTTGCCTAGGGTCGTGCCCAGAACGAATACGTTCACAACTGGGAGTAACCATATGAAAAAGCTGCTTACAGCAACTGCAGCAACCGCCCTTCTTTCGGGCGCAGCTATGGCCGAAGACGTCACATTGGGTGTTCTGTTCGGCTTTACCGGACCGATTGAATCGCTGGCACCCGCAATGGGTTCAGGCGCCGAGATGGCGATGGCCGAAGTCACCGAATCCGGCAAACTGCTGGATGGCTCGACCGTCACCGCATCGCGCGCTGATACCGGCTGTATCGATAACGGTCTGTCCACCTCGAACGGTGAACGCATGATTGCCGACGGTGTTGCCGGCATCATCGGCGGCGACTGCTCTGGCGTGACCGGTGCGATCCTGCAGAACGTCGCGATCCCGAACGGGATGGTGATGATCTCACCCTCGGCCACCTCGCCTGGTCTGTCGACCATGGAGGACAACGGCCTGTTCTTCCGCACCGCCCCGTCGGATGCGCGTGAAGGTCAGGTTATGGCGGATATCCTGAATGATCGTGGTATCACCTCAATCGCGCTGACCTACACCAACAATGACTATGGCAAGGGTCTGGCAGACGCGATCCAGTCCTCGTTCGAGGCATCGGGTGGCGAGGTCACGATCGTGGCCGCGCATGAAGATGGCAAAGCAGACTATTCGGCCGAAGTCGGCGCGCTGGCCTCGGCCGGCGGCGACATTTTGGTTGTTGCCGGGTATCTGGATCAGGGCGGACTGGGCATCATTCAGTCGGCACTGGACAGCGGTGCATTCGACACGTTCGGCTTGCCCGGCGGCATGATCGGTGACTCGCTGCCCGCAAATGTCGGCCCCGACCTGAACGGCTCGTTCGGTCAGATCGCCGGTTCAGGTGGTGAAGGTGCTGAAAAGTACTTTGCCATGGCCGAAGCCGCCGGTTTTGACGGATCGTCGCCCTATTCGCCTGAAAGCTATGACGCCGCAGCGCTGTTCATGCTGGCGATGCAGGCCGCTGGTTCGACCAACCCGGCCGACTACGGCAGCAAGATCCTAGATGTTGCCAACGCTCCAGGAGAGAAGATCTATCCGGGTGAGCTGGCCAAAGGTTTGGAACTGTTGGCCGCTGGTCAGGACATCGACTATGTCGGCGCGTCCGGCGTTGAGCTGATCGGCCCCGGCGAAAGCGCAGGTTCGTATCGCGAGATCGAAGTCACCGACGGCGAAAACAAGACCGTCAACTTCCGTTGATTTTGACCTAAGAAGACCTGAAAATAAGCAGCCCGGACCTTGTGTCCGGGCTGCTTCAGTGAAAAAAGACCGCACCTCTTCAATGAGGGTGTGAAAATAAGAACGCCGAAAACGGCGGCTAGGGGAAAAGATGATCGTCGTCGAGGACGTGCATAAGCATTTCGGCGGGTTTCATGCGGTGGATGGGGCATCGCTGGAAATCCAGAAGGGTTCGATCACCGGCCTGATTGGGCCGAACGGGGCCGGAAAGACAACTCTGTTCAACGTGATCGCGGGTGTACTCCCGCCCACCTCTGGACGCGTGTTCATGGATGGCGAGGACATAACCGGCTTGCCACCACACGATCTGTTTCACAAAGGTCTGCTGCGCACTTTTCAGATCGCGCATGAGTTTTCCTCGATGAGTTGCCGAGAGAACCTGATGATGGTGCCCGGCGCGCAATCCGGGGAATCACTTTGGAACACCTGGTTCGGCCGCAAACGCATCGCCGATGAAGAGCGCGCGCTGAAGGCTAAGGCTGATGAGGTGTTGGAGTTTCTGACCATCGAACATCTGGCCGATCACAAGGCCGGTCAGGTCTCGGGCGGGCAGAAAAAGCTGCTGGAACTCGGCCGCACCATGATGGTCGACGCCAAGATCGTGTTTCTGGACGAGGTCGGCGCGGGTGTGAACCGCACCCTGCTGATGACCATCGCCGACACAATCCTGCGCCTGAACAAGGAACGCGGCTATACGTTTGTGGTCATTGAACACGACATGGATTTCATCGGCAAAATCTGCGACCCGGTCATTTGTATGGCCGAGGGCAAGGTTCTGGCCCAGGGCACTTTGGACGAGATCAAAGCCAATGAGCATGTGATCGAAGCCTATCTGGGCACCGGCCTGAAGAACAAAGACAAGCTGGAGGCCGGGGCATGAGCGATAATCCTTATCAGGATGACCACGGCAACAAGGATGCCTCGATCACCAATACCCAAGGCATGGGCACGATGATGCCCGCACATCGCAAAAGCGGAAAGACGCACCGCGTCGAAGGTGGCCCATTCCTGATCGGCGACACCATGTCCGGCGGCTATGGCAAGGGCCCGGATATCCTGCATGATTGCACGATTTCAGTCGATGCCGGTGAAATCGCTGTAATCGTTGGCCCCAACGGCGCCGGTAAATCCACTGCAATGAAGGCCGTGTTTGGGATGCTGGATGTCCGCGCGGGATCTGTGCGACTGGACGGAGAAGACATCACCAACCTGTCGCCCCAGGATCGGGTGATCAAGGGGATGGGCTTTGTTCCGCAGACCTCGAACATCTTCACTTCGATGACGGTCGAAGAAAACCTTGAGATGGGTGCCTTCATCCGTCGTGACGACTTTTCAGACACGATGGAACAGGTCTATGACCTCTTTCCCATTCTCCGTGACAAACGCAGTCAAGCTGCCGGAGAGCTATCAGGTGGTCAACGCCAACAGGTCGCCGTGGGCCGCGCCTTGATGACCCAGCCCAAAGTGCTGATGTTGGACGAACCCACCGCCGGTGTTTCACCAATCGTGATGGATGAGCTTTTCGATCGGATCATCGAGGTCTCGCGCACCGGGTTGCCGATCCTGATGGTTGAGCAGAACGCTCGTCAGGCGTTGGAGATCGCCGACAAGGGATATGTGCTGGTTCAGGGGCGGAATGCCTATACCGGCACGGGCAAGGAACTGCTGGCCGATCCAGAGGTTCGTAAGAGTTTCTTGGGGGGATGAGCACAGTGCAAATTTTGAGCTCAACATCCCGTTCACGTGATTGGCATAGGTCTGCCGTGGTTCAAAAGCCAAGAAACCAGATCGTTAGGATTACTGCCATGGCTTGCGCAATCGGTCTAACAGACAATTTTGCGTCGGCCGAAGCAGCAAACACTTTACCTCAGGTATTCGAAATAGAATGTGATTGGTCTAACGACCATTCGCTCGAAAGTGCCGGCACGCTTTCTGGAACACCCACACTCGCTTATTCGTCGTCTTCCAAACCCATCAAACTTGACACCGCCATTCAGAACAACCCAATCGAGCAAATTGGGGTTGGCGGGGCACGGCATTTTCTGGTCCCTTCAATGGGGCCACTTGCAGGATTGACCATAACGGTGTTTCCTGATGGCCGAAGCGTACGTACACAGATTTACAACGCGCTCGGTGATCTCTCAGTTCAATCCAGCATCGGCACATGTGAGGTCATTGAATAATGGATTTCCTCAACGCCCTAGTGGCGCTCTCCAACTTCGTCCTCGTTCCTGCAATCGCCTATGGCAGCCAGTTGGCGCTGGGCGCTCTGGGGGTCACTCTGATCTATGGCATCCTGCGGTTCTCGAACTTTGCCCATGGCGACACGATGGCCTTTGGTGCGATGATCGCCGTGCTGGTCACATGGGGCCTGCAGGCCGCCGGGGTCAGTTTCGGGCCGTTACCGACTGCTCTGCTGGCCCTGCCCTTTGCCATTCTGGGCTGTATCGTTCTGGTTCTGATCACGGATCGGCTGGTGTACAGGTTCTACCGGGAACAAAAGGCCAAACCGGTCATTCTGGTGATCGTCTCGATGGGTGTGATGTTCATCATGAACGGGCTGGTGCGGTTCATAATCGGGCCGGATGATCAAAGGTTCTCGGACGGTGAGCGGTTCATCGTTTCAGCGCGGGAATTCAAGGCGATGACCGGGCTGCGTGAGGGGTTGGCGATCAAGACCTCTCAGGGCATCACTGTGGTTGTGGCCGTTGTCGCTGTGGCACTTTTGTTCTGGTTTTTGAACAAAACCCGCACCGGCAAGTCGATGCGCGCTTATTCGGATAACGAGGATCTGGCGCTGCTGTCCGGCATCAACCCTGAACGTGTGGTGATGATCACTTGGATCCTTGTCGCGGCGCTGGCGACAACTGCGGGTGTGCTTTACGGGTTGGACAAGAGCTTTAAGCCCTTTGTCTATTTCCAGCTTCTGCTGCCGATCTTCGCTTCGGCCATCGTCGGCGGCCTCGGCAACCCGCTGGGCGCTATCGCGGGCGGGTTCATCATCGCGTTTTCCGAGGTGACGATCACCTATGCGTGGAAGAAGGTGCTGACCTATCTGGCACCAGAACATCTGGAGCCTTCGGGATTGGTCCAATTCCTGTCCACCGATTACAAATTCGCGGTCAGCTTTGTTATCTTGCTTATCGTGCTTCTGTTTAAGCCCACAGGTCTGTTTAAGGGGAAAGCAGTATGACCGAGACTGTCAAAAATACGCTGCTTTTCGTGGTTGTTGGCGGCCTGATCCTGTTGACCGGATTCACGCAAAGCTGGAATTCGGCGATCCTGATCCTGAACATGGGGTTGATCTCGGCCATCATGGCGCTTGGGGTGAACTTGCAATGGGGCTTTGCCGGCTTGTTTAACGTTGGTGTTATGGGCTTTGTTGCACTGGGCGGGCTGGCGGTTGTGCTGGTCTCAACCCCGCCGACACCCGGAGCGTGGTCATCCGGAGGATACGGGATCGTCCTTGCGTTGCTGTTGGGGGCTGCGACCGTCGTTGCGGCGGTTCTGGTGGCAACAAAAATACCGAGGGGCCGTGTACAGACGATTGCCATCGTAGCCATTCTGATCGCCGGGTTTTTCATTTACCGTGCGGTGTTTGACCCCAGCGTTGCTGGTGTCGAAGCCATTGACCCAGCCGTTGCGGGCAACCTTGGCGGGTTGAATTTGCCGGTTCTGCTGGCCTGGCCCGCGGGCGGCGTGTTGGCCGCCGGTGCTGCTTGGTTGATCGGCAAAACAGCCCTTGGCCTGCGCTCGGACTATCTGGCGATTGCGACGCTTGGGATTGCCGAAATCATCATCGCAATCATGAAAAACGAGGACTGGCTGGCCCGAGGTGTCAAGAATGTCTACGGCATCCCGCGCCCCTCGCCTGTGGTCGGCTATGAGGTTGAGCTGCAGCAGGATCCATCCTTCATTGCCCGTGCCGATTGGTTTGGGCTGGACCCTGTAATCGCCTCGACCCTGTCGGTCAAGCTGGGCTATTCCCTGCTGTTCATGGTTGTTCTTCTGATCCTGCTGTGGATGGCCCAGATGGCGCTGCGCAGCCCCTGGGGCCGCATGATGCGCGCCATCCGTGACAACGAGGTTGCAGCCGAGGCGATGGGTAAAGATGTCACCCGCCGCCATTTGCAAATCTTCGTTCTGGGCTCTGCCATCTGCGGTATCGCGGGCGCGATGATGACAACGCTGGACGGGCAGTTGACGCCGGGTACCTATAACCCTCTGCGCTTTACATTTCTGGTCTGGGTCATGGTGATCGTGGGCGGATCGGGCAACAACTTTGGTGCTGTGCTGGGCGCATTCCTCATCTGGTTCCTGTGGGTCCAGGTCGAACCGATTGGGTTGTGGCTTATGAACCTGATCACGTCCGGAATGCCCGATGGCAGTGCGCTCAAGACGCATCTGATCGACAGCGCGGCCCATATGCGACTGTTCACGATGGGGTTGATTCTGCTGATTGTTCTTAGATTCAGTCCAAGAGGGCTGATCCCCGAGAAATAGGGCCACAGATCCTCCAATATATGGAACCGCGTCAAGAAATTGGTGCGGTTTCTTGCTTTTGAGTGAGGAACTTACTAGAGCAACTCATCGGCCTGACAAGTTTCACAGTCGTGTTCACCAAATATTTGCCTTTGTGCAGACTACTTCCATTTGCCCGCAGGGAATAGAAAACACCGATGAAAACCACTCTTACAAAGACACTCATTCTGTTGCCGGTTCTTGCCTCTTTGACCGCATGTATTCCGTCACCAAAAGATCTGGAAACCACTCCGGTCAAAGTCCAGACCCCCAAGGGCGTGGTAACATGCCAGCTCTACCGGCAGAACCGCGTGGACTGGGACCGGGCAATCGACTTTCCGGCAACAAAAATGTCCGTCCCCGAGGCTGATGCATATTGCAGACAAGAAGGCCAACGCCGCCTGAAGTGACCGTTGTGTGGCCGGGCAATCAGCCCGGCCCGCCATTCAACGATTACGAAATAACCCGCCCAGAATGCCTCGGACGATCCTGCGCCCGGTTGTTCCCTTAAGCTCTTTAATGACGGCCTCGCTCATGGCGGTGGCAAAGGTGTCCTTCTTTCGCACGATCCGCGAAGAAGACCGCGATACTTTGCTACCTGAGTATCGGCGAGCCGTGGCAAATTCGCGTTCTGCAATCGATTGAGACTCAAGCTGTTCTTCTGCCTCGGCTGCGGCCTGTGCTGCGGCATCAGTCCGCGCCTGGAGCATCTCAAAGGCTGATCTGCGATCTATGCGGGTTTCGTATTTGCCTTTCATCGGAGACGCATTCATTACCGTTTGCCGTTCGGCAGCGGTAATCGGCCCCAACTGTGACCCAGGGGGACGGATCAAAGTGCGTTCGACGATGCCCGGAACCCCTTTCTTTTGCAGCATGGATGTAACCGCCTCGCCCACGCCAACCTCACGGATGGCGGCCTCAGTATCAAAGGTTGGATTCTCGCGGTAGGTTTCAGCCGCAAGGCGAAGGTTTTTCCTGTCTCGGGCGGTGAAAGCTCGCAAAGCATGCTGTACCCGGTTACCCAACTGACCCAGAATGTCTTCTGGGATGTCTGCCGGGTTTTGCGAGATGAAATAGACCCCTACGCCCTTTGATCGGATAAGGCGGGCGACCTGCTCGACCTTGTCCACAAGCACTTTGGGCGCGTCTTCGAACAACAGATGCGCTTCGTCAAAGAAAAATACCAGCTTGGGTTTGTCCGGATCGCCGACTTCGGGCAACTCTTCAAACAGTTCGCTCAGCAGCCATAACAGGAACGTCGCATACAGACGAGGTGATCCCATCAGCTTGTCAGAGGCCAGGATGTTCACCATGCCATTCCCGTTGGCATCGGTGCGCATAAGATCGGCCAGTTCCAGGGCAGGTTCGCCAAACAGATTGGTGCCCCCTTGATTTTCAAGAACCAATAACCGTCGCTGGATGGCACCGATCGAGGCGGTTGAGACATTCCCATAGCGCAGCGAAAGATTTGCTCTGTTCTCTCCGATCCAGACCAACAGGGCTTGCAGATCTTTCATATCCAACAGGGGCATACCTTCTTCATCGGCAACCCGAAATGCAATGTTTACAATGCCTTCTTGTGCTTCGCTCAGGTCCATCAGCCTGGATAACAACAAAGGTCCCATCTCGGATACTGTGGTTCGAACCGGATGGCCTTGCTGACCGAACAGGTCCCAGAAAGTGACCGGGCAAGCGGCATATTCGTAATCCGTGAATCCGATGGTTTCGGCACGCTTCTGAAATGCCCCATGTAGCTTGTGACTTTCACTGCCCGCCAGCGCCAAACCAGACAGATCACCTTTGACGTCAGACAGAAACACCGGCACCCCGGCCTTGGAAAACCCCTCGGCCAGGATCTGAAGCGTCACGGTCTTGCCAGTGCCGGTCGCACCGGCGATCAGGCCGTGGCGGTTGGCGTATTTCAACGACAACGTCTGCGGTTGGCTGTAATCTGCGCCACCACCGCCAAGAAATATGTTCTCACTCATATGCTTAAGGCCCTGTTTCCTACCGATCTCCGCCCAGCATACAAAGTTAACCTTTGGCTGCGATAGTTTTCTGGTTGTTCGTGTATGAGAATTCCGCGGTCAACAAACTTCCTCCCTGTCGACTGGCCGCGCGTTCACGCGCGGCCCTTTTTTCACCATAGCTTCATAATTAAATTTTCAGGTTAGCAGTTGACCACCGCGCCGCCCTCTCGTAACGTCTGCTCATAATTAAGTCGGCCGGTCCGACGGGGAGAAAAATTCATGAAAGGGAGCCGCTCCACCGGCTCCCTTTTATCTTGGCCACACGTGTTGCCCACGGGGCCTCAGGCGAGATTCCGATCACTTCTGTCTTTTTACGCTGCATAATGCCTGACACTGCGCGCCAGTGGTGCTAGACCCGGCGAAAAGCCACATCAACAATCACGAGGCAATTATGTTCAGGACACCGATAAAGCTTGTTGCGGCAGCTTTTCTTTTCAACGGCGCCGCCCTGGCGCAAGAGACCACCGACACGGCAGAACCTGCCACCGAATCCCCTACGACCGAGCAGGTGGACAATGGTCTCGACCTGGGGCAGCCGGTCGATGAAACCGTCAAGGTCGGACAGCGCTATGACAAAGAAAAATTCGGCGACTGGAGCCTGAACTGTTTGAAGATGAACGCGGGCAAAGATCTGTGTTCGCTGCTGCAAGTCATAAATGGCCCGCAAGATGTGCCTATGGCTGAGTTTTCCATGTTCCGCCTACCCGAAGGCGGTTCGGCTGTAGCCGGAGCAAATATCTTGGTTCCGCTTGAAACCCTGTTGCAAGCGCAGCTGACCCTCTCAATCGACGGGGCGCCTGCCAAACGCTACAACTATTCGTTTTGTAACCCTGTTGGCTGTGTTGCCCAAATCGGCCTGACCCAAGGGGATATCGACGCAATGAAGCAGGGTAGCAAGGCGACTTTGACCATCGTTCCAGCGCCCGCGCCGGATCAGGTGATCGAACTTGACCTATCTTTGTCCGGGTTTACTGCAGGTTACGACATTGTTGATGTCGCAACCAACTGAAGACTACATTTCGAGAAAGCCGTTTAACCCAGCGGCTTTCTCAAATCCGCTTCAAGGCAAGTACAGCGTTCAGACCTCCGAAAGCGAAAGCGTTGCTTAGCGCAACCTCGATTTTCGCTTCGCGTGCCTCGTTGGGCACAACGTCCAAAGCACATTCCGGATCAGGTTCTTCGTAGCCAATCGTCGGTGCAATCACCCCATCTCGCAGGGCCATGATACAGGCCAAAAGCTCTACCGCGCCGGTTCCGCCAATTAAGTGACCATGCATCGACTTTGTGGATGAGATCAAAAGTTCGTCCGCATGCGGGCCGAAAACGCCAGCTACAGCGGCACATTCCGTTTTGTCATTGGCCGCAGTACCTGTGCCATGGGCGTTGATATAACCCACCTGATTGGCATTCAGGCCAGCATCAGACAACGCCCCTGACATCGCACGGGCAGCGCCCTGCTTGCTGGGCATCACAATGTCTGATGCATCCGAGGTCATCGCGAAACCAACAACTTCGCACAATATTTCTGCCCCACGCGCCTTCGCGTGCTCGTATTCCTCGAAGACAAAGATGCCTGCGCCCTCACCCTGCACCATACCGTTTCGGTTGGCGCTAAAGGGACGACAGGCATCCTTGGACATCACCCGCAGCCCTTCCCAGGCCTTAACGCCACCAAAGCACAACATGGATTCTGAGCCGCCGGTGATCATCGCAGGGGCCGCCCCGCTGCGCACCATCTGAAAGGCTTGCGCCATCGCATGGTTCGATGAGGCACAAGCAGTCGATACCGTAAAGCTGGGACCTTTGAGGTTATGTTCCATCGATACGTGGCTTGCCGCCGCGTTGTTCATAAGTTTAGGAACAACAAATGGATGGACCCTGTTCTTCCCGTCCTCATAGACTGAACGGTAGTTGTCGTCCCAGGTCGAAACGCCACCACCTGCTGTTCCCAGAACCACGCCAGATCGTGCAGCCAACTCACCGTGGAATTCGATCCCGGACTGATCTATGGCCTCTTTGGCCGCGGTCAGGGTAAACTGTGTAAACCTGTCATACAGAGTCATCTGTTGGCGGTTGAACCGACCCTCGGCTTCGAACCCCCGGACCTGCCCACCGATCTTGATCGCCAACCTGTCGACGTCTCGAAATTCAAGTTCCGAAATGCCACAACGGCCTTCCCGCATCGCCTCAAGCGTATCTGGAACTGAATGACCAAGCGAATTGATCGTGCCTGCCCCGGTTATTACTACCCGTTTCATTTGCTTGGGTCAGACCTTTTCTGCCACAAGCTTTTCGATCCCAGCAATGATCGCGGCGACATTTGAGATGTCAAAGTCACTGGCCGTTGGTTCATTGGCATTGAACGGAACGGTAATGTCGAACTCTTCTTCGATGGCAAAGATACTCTCGACCAGCCCCAGGCTGTCGATCCCCAGATCTTCGAGCGTACTTTCGGGCGTCACATCCGAAGGCTCCAACACGGCTTGTTCGGCAATGATGGCAATGACGCGGTCGGTGATGCTCATATCGATCCTCTGATTATCACGTTGAATGTGATTTAATCGCTCGGAGGCTGTTTGGAAACAGCCTTTTTCAACGCCTCCACGTCACGAAGCATCCGCGGCAATCTGCGCTGCGCCTTATAGACATCAGTAAAGGTTTCCATCTTCACAGCCGGGTAGCCCATCAACACACGACCGGCAGGTACGTTTGACAGGATTTTGGTACCACCGCCGACAATCACCCCGTCGCCAACGAAAATATTGTCCGAAACGCCTGACTGCCCACCCAGAACCACGTTATTGCCAAGCTCAACTGAACCGGAAATACCAGACTGACCACACAGCAGACAGTCATTACCAACGCGCGTGTTGTGGCCGATATGGACCTGATTATCCAGTTTTGTGCCATTCCCGATGCGAGTATTACGAATGGTCCCGTTGTCGATCGTACAATTCGCGCCGATCTCGACATCGTCGCCAATTTCCACAGAACCAAGTGAATGAATGCGCAGCCAGCTTTGCGCGCTGGCGTCTCCTGCATCCCCCAAGGTCTTGCGCGCGTTCTCTACCCCCGATACTTCGGGCGTAACAAAACTGAACCCGTCGCTACCGATCCTTGCCCCTGGTTGCGCGATAAAACGATCCCCGATCTGCACACGGGCACCAATGCTGACCATTTCGCGCAGAACCGCGTCTTCGCCCAACACAGCATCCATGCCTATGACGCAATGCGGTCCGATATTCGCCCCTCTGCCAACCCGGGCCCGTGCACCAATGACTGCCAGAGGGCCGATTGAGACCCCATCTGCCACATCCGCAGTTGGGTCGATGACTGCCGAAGGGTGAACCCCGGACCCAAAGCCCTGCCCTTTATCCAGCATGGAGGTGATCCCGGCCATCGCCATCCGCGGTCGCCGAACGAAAATTGCTGCCTTAAGCCCCAACGCCTGCCAGTCAGCACCTTCCCAAAGGATGGCGACCTGCGCCGAACCCGATCCCAGATCCTCGGCATATTTCGGCGACATCGCCATCGCCAGATCAGTGGCAGTTGCATCCGACGGTTCAGCAGCAGCATGTACGACTAGGCTGGCATCGCCCTTGAACTCAGCGTCAAGGGCATCTGCGATTTGTTGAACTGTATATTTCATGTGGGGCTTCCCGGAACTAGGACCTGCCCCCGGTGATTACCCCTGAACGTCCGGCAGGGCCACCCCTGCTTTCTGCAGAGCATTCCAGATTTTCTGATCACGGCCATAGACGTCGCGTCGGTACTGTACCTCACCTTTCGGGCCAATAAAGGCAGTGCGGTAAATCAAGTGGACAGGAACATGCTGCTCAAGCTTCACAGTGGTCTCTTTTCCAGTCGCGAGAATCCGATGGAAAAATGCCTTTGGGTTTTCTTCTTGCTTCGCCAACAGTGCGTAAGCGAATTCGAAAGGCTGCGCCAATCTGATACAACCATGCGAGAAGGCACGAGATTCCCGAGCGAACAGACTTTTCTGCGGTGTATCATGCAGATAGATGTTGTGCTTGTTGGGGAACATGAACTTCACCAGCCCCAGGGCATTGCTTTTGCTGGGCGGTTGGCGCATCGCGAAAGGAAAGTTGCTTGCGGTGAACTGGGTGAAATCTACTGCCCCGCGATTGACCTGGCGACCACTGCGATCGGTAATCTGAATATGCCCGACGGCATTTGGATTGGACTGCAGCTTTGGCAGGTATTCCTTGGTGATGATCGAGCGTGGAACATACCAGCTGGGGTTAATGACCATATGCTCCATCTTGTCGGAAAACTCGGGGCTCCGACGATCATGGGTGTTCTTGCCGATCACAGCGCGGGTTTCAAAGGTAATAAAGCCGTCATCAACAATCTTGGCTGAGAAATCAGCCTGATTGACCAGAATGTGGCGTTCACCGCGCTCGCGCGGCAACCAGCGCTCACGCTCCAGCGCGACATAAACGGCCTTCAGACGTTCCGAGGCGTTGCGGTTCAGTTCAGTAATTGTGCCCGGACCCGCGACGCCATCTGCGGCGAGACCATGTGCGATCTGAAACCGCTGGACAGCTGCTAGTAAGGAATCGTCAAAAACCGGACTGGCGGTTGGGTTCATAAAACCCATTTCAACCAATCTGTTACGCATCGCTATTACGGCGGGTCCCGTGTCTCCCAGCTCTAGCTTCGCTTGTGGAACTGTGGTCCCCCATCCGCCCCGGCGAACGATTTCTTCCAACGCAAGTTTCTGCTTCATCAAAGCCCGGTACTGGGTCGAGCTTGGCGCCAACTGATCGAAATAGGCCGCATCCTCCGAGGTCGTCAGTCCACGCAGATGCCCTGCTGTCGAGGTCGGCTCGACCTTCCTGACTAATCCATCGTCTATATCGGATGGTCGTAAAAGGCCTGTCCTCATGTCCTGAGCATAGGCTGCAAAAACGCGTGTCAACTCGACCTCGACGGCCCCAAGCTGACGCGCTGATTTTGCTGATTGAAGCCGGTCAACCAAGCCCTGCGCATCATAGGCGTTCGCGGGTAGCCCGTGTAATTCGACCGCAGAAAGCCCCTCAATCAACCGTTGACGACGTTCAGCATGTGCAGCCGTGTCGCCAACCCAAACAGGCACGAATCCTCTTTCACGGTAGAAATCGGCAATCTCAGACCCGGAAGGTGCAAATTCGGCAACCGCCATCTGGAATGCGGTGTCAGGCTTGGCCTCAGTGTTCGCCATCGCCGAAGACGTTAGAAAACATGCGGCCAAAGCAATACCGGTGCTTGCACGAAGAACAGAGAACATTTGGAGCCCTTGAATTTTCAATATAATACGCCGTTTCAGGCAATGCCGAACAATTATGGTTTTGCTTGAAACCCATTGTCTATTCACAAATGCATCAATTTCGTGCTTATACCCAAGCGTGATGCTTGTTTGCATCGGACAGATTTCGGCGACGGCCTAAGACGTTGGATCTTTGCCATTTTGCACCACCTGCGCAAAAAACTGCCGAAAATTCCCCCTTGAAAAGATGAATTCGAAAGACTTCTTGGCCGCCCTTCACGACTGTGTCATAAATCCCTCATCTGGGATGGGAATAAATTAATACAGCGCGCGTAACATCGTGTGCAGGCAGGAACAGTACGGGACGAAACACAAAATGACGACGAGCAGTTCCTCGGGTTTGACCCGGCGTGCTTTATTGGGCGCATTCGCAGCTACAGCAGTTGTAGCAACTCCAACCTACTCCAATGCAGCAGGATTCCTTCGTGGAGGTGGTGATATTCGCCGTATTCGCATGTATTCCGGACGCACTGGCGAGCGGATCGATATGATCTATTGGGTTGACGGTAAATACATCAAAGACGCGGTCAAAGAAGTGAACCACTTCATGCGCGATTGGCGCACCGACCAGGCCAAAGATATGGACCTCCGCACGATCGACATCATGGCGGCATCGCATAATCTGTTGGATGTCAACGAACCCTATATGCTGCTGTCGGGCTATCGCTCGCCGCAGACCAACGCGATGCTGCGGTCACGGTCGCGCCGTGTTGCCAAGAATTCGTTGCACATGAAAGGCCAGGCAGCCGACCTCCGCCTGTCATCTCGTTCGGTCTCGCAAATGGCCAAAGCGGCGATGTCTTGCCGTGCTGGTGGTGTTGGCAAATACCACCGCTCGAACTTCGTGCATATGGATTGCGGTGTGGTAAGAAGCTGGGGCGGTTGATCCGCCCCGCCCGTCGTCAAGAGAAGTTTGTCGGTCACGTAACCGTTTGAATGAGTAGATTTATCTGCCATTACGTAGGTGCCATTCCACTCAGGCAGCCTCATAAATCCTGCGCATACCGGCCGTTGCAGGTGATCTTCAATACGAGCCCAAATATTCAAGCAATGGCGCACCTGAGAGGATTCGAACCTCTGGCCTCTGCCTTCGGAGGGCAGCGCTCTATCCAGCTGAGCTACAGGTGCCTGAGCCGTTAGCTAACCTTGTTCCGGTCCGGGTGCAACTGAAAATCGACCCGGATCAAACAGGTTTCACGCGAACAGATCATGCGCAAGTTCAAGCGCTTCGATCAGGGTATCGACCTCATCTTTCGAGTTATAGAGACCAAAACTGGCGCGGCATGTCGCGGTGACTCCGAGGAAATCCATCAATGGTCCAGCACAATGGTGCCCGGCCCGAACAGCGACGCCCTTTTTATCCAAAATCGTCGAAATGTCATGTGCGTGGCCTGCACCGTCCAAAGTGAAGCTAAAGATCGCCGCTTTGTCCGGCCGTGTCCCCTGAAGCTGAATCCAGTTCAGCCCCGCAAACCTCTGCATCGCATAGTCTCGGATCCCGGCCTCATGAGCAGCAACGTTGTCCATCCCCAAATCCATCAGATAGTCCAGAGCGACGCCCAGTCCGATGGTTTGCACGATGCCAGGAGTTCCCGCCTCGAATTTCATCGGTGGATCATTGTAGATCACCTGATCCTTGCTGACCTCTTTGATCATGTCACCGCCACCGATAAACGGGCGCATTTCGGCCATCCGGCCAGATTTGATGTAAATCGCTCCCGATCCCGATGGGCCATAAAGCTTATGCCCGGTGATGGCGTAGAAATCGCAGCCGATATCCTGGACATCGACCGGCATATGCACGGCGCCTTGACTGCCATCCACCAGCACCGGGACGCCTTTGGCATGGGCGCCTTCTGTGATTGCTTTGACATCCACAACCGTGCCCAACACGTTCGAACAATGGGTCACCGCGACCAGCTTGGTTTTTGGACCGATGGCATCAATGACAGCTTGCGGATCAAGCCCGCCATCCGCATCCACATCCACCCATTTCAGCACTACTCCCTGACGCTCGCGCAGGAAATGCCAGGGTACGATGTTTGCATGATGCTCCATCACACTCAGAACGATCTCGTCCCCGGCCTGAAGACGCGGCATCGCCCAGCCATAGGCGACCAGATTGATGCCTTCGGTCGTGCCCGAGTTCAGAACAATTTCATCTTCATCCGTTACGCCCAGAAATCGGGCAATAGTTCCACGAACGGATTCGTATTTCTCGGTCGCCAGATTGGACAGATAGTGCAGCCCGCGATGCACATTTGCATATTCTTCGGTATAAGCCCGCGTCACAGCGTCAATGACAACCTGTGGCTTCTGAGCTGATGCTCCATTGTCCAGATAGGTCAGCGGCTTGCCGTTTACCTCTCGGGAAAGGATCGGAAAGTCAGCGCGAATTTTCTGCAGATCGAACATCGTATTTTTCTTCCCTAGACCGGGCCGTTGGGTGTGAACATGAGGACAAATGAAATTGAAATCAGTGCGGATAACAGAATGACCCCAAAAGATTTCAGCATCGAGTTGAACTTATGAGCTTCATTCAGGAAATGCATTGAGACGTAAAGGCTGACAAGTGCGGTCGCCAGCAAAAACATGACCATCATAAATGGAACAACCATCGAAACGATCAGCGTTACCGACATCGCTGCGATCTGAAGGAATTGCAGCCAGATCGTCAGGATCAGGATATCTTTGAATGTCGCAACGCCCCCGATAGTACGACCAACAAAAAGAAGAGCCACCACGCTGAGCAGCATCGCGCCTGACGAACGCAGAAGGTTCAGAATAACAGGATCAGAAACGGGAAGCGGTTCACCCTGCGGGACAGGGACCATCTGTTCGATACCAATTTGGATGGCACCGTTCAGAACGACAGCCAGAAAGAATGCCAGCCAGACAACTTCACGCCCGGGACGCAGATCCAGCAACCGTCTTGCCGCTTCGACAGGGTTGGTCAGGGTCAGAACAGCAATCTGACTCAGCGCGGCCGGATTCATTCCGCATACCTTTGCGCTTGCCTGAGGCCCGAAAACCAGAACCACAGGAATACGACGAACCAGACCAACCCGACAGTGGTCATGGTTGTCCCCGGACCGATAAATCCAGCGACAAGGCCGTTCAGCAAAATCAACGGCGTCGAGGATAGCAACGCCCAGAACAGAGCCAACCTTGCGCCATAGGCAGTCCCCTTTCCGCCGAACAGACGCGCCGCACCGTGGGACACGAAGGCCAGAAGGTAGAAGAACAGCGGCAAGATAATGACGGTTCCAAGCAAGGCACCGCCCAACAGCATGTTAAGCTCGAGGTCTTCGAGATGCGCCCGCCGGGACAAACGTGGCAGTTGCGCAATGAATGCCACCACGCAGAACGCCATTACAAAGACCAAAGCGCGGTCCTCACGTTCGCCCAAATCCAGAAGCCGGCTTACAACCCGGCCTGGTCCACGGTATGTGGCCACTATGTCCGACGTTACCGGCATCAGCTTCGCCGAGAAAGCCAGCCTTCAAGGCGGTCAACCATAGCCTCCGCAAGGCTTTCATCCTCGATCTCTTCCACAGCCTCGGCCAGGAACGACAAGGTCAGCAAATTTGTTGCCTCTTTGACGGGCACACCCCGAGACCGCAGGTAGAACAGAGCCGTTTCATCAAGCGCACCTGATGTCGAACCGTGCGAACAGACAACGTCATCGGCATAGATCTCAAGCTCGGGCTTGGCGAGGAACTGACTATCATCATCCAGTAGCAAAGACTGGCTGATCTGATACCCATCTGTTTTCTGAGCGCCCTCTTTCACAAGGATCTTGCCCTGAAACACGCCGGTCGCGCCGTTGCGCAGCACCTTCTTGAACACCTGGCGGCTTTCGCAACCAACCGCGTCATGGGTGACGAATACCGTGTCGTCATGGTGAAAGTCGCCATCTCCGACGCAGGCACCGGCCACGTGCGCCACCGCATCATCGCCGGTCAATTCGATCACCTGTTCGTTCCGGGTCAGAACACCGTTCATGGTCAGGGTGAAGGATTTGTAGACAGAATTGGCACCCAACCGTGTAAACATATGCGTCGCCGCACGACGCTCGTGGTCACGACCCTGGGCCCGCACATGGTGCAGCGAGCCACCATCGGCAATGTCAATTTCCATACATTTGTTGAAACGCGATGCCGCCGGCCCGTTTTCGAGAATGGTAACCTCGGCGTCAGTTTCGACCCGTACTACGTGATGCAGGATCGCATCCGAATCCTCGCACGCATGGCGATAGATCAGGCTGATCGGTTTCGATGGCTTACCGGTCACATGGATGGCCACGCCGTCTGATGCAAATGCGGTGTTCAATGCGGCCAGCGGGCGCTGAACCGGAACTTGTCCATTCGCTTCAAGAACGCCATACAAGTCTTTGGCCCAATGGATATCTTTGCAGCAAATATCTTCAAGCCGGTCGATCGAAACACCTTCGAGTGTCAGATCATCGGACTCTTCGGGATTGAACACTCCGTCAACGAAGACAATCTTCAAGCGGTCGAATTCATCGAACATTTGCGGCTCGTCCGACTCGAACAGCGCCGCATGCGCTGCATCAGCCGATACGAGCGTATCGGGTTGGGTGTATTTCCAGTACTCGTCGCGCCGGCTGGGCAAGCCCATTTGACGCACACGGGCAATCGCGTCCTCGCGCGCAGCGCGAGTACATCCGGCATCGGGCAACGACAGGACGGCCAGCCGCTCCTCCGTCGCAGTCTGTTTTGCTTGGGGCAACGCCATCAGTTCACCTCGGCCAGAATGTCGGCATAACCGTTGTTTTCAACCTCAAGTGCCAACTCGGGACCGCCAGTTTTTACGATCCGCCCGTCGGCCATAATATGCACGACATCAGGTTTGATGTGGTCCAGAAGGCGCTGATAATGCGTGATAACAAGGAAGCCACGCGCCTCGTCGCGCAGCGCGTTCACGCCCTCGGCAACCAGTTTCATCGCGTCTACATCCAAACCAGAATCTGTCTCGTCCAGAATGCACATTTTGGGCTCGAGCATGGCCATTTGCAGTATTTCGTTGCGCTTTTTCTCACCGCCAGAAAAGCCAACATTCACAGGGCGCTTCAGCATATCCGCATCGATCTTTAACGATTTGGCCTTGGCGCGCACCTCTTTCAGGAAATCGGCTGCTGAAAGCTCTTCTTCCCCGCGGGCCTTGCGCTGTGAATTCACAGCGGTGCGCAGAAAGGTCATGTTGCCAACGCCCGGGATTTCAACCGGATATTGGAACGCCAGGAAAACACCGGCTGCTGCGCGCTCTTCCGGTTCCATCTCGAACAGGTTCTCACCACCAAGGGTCGCCGAGCCTTCGGTCACTTCATACCCATCCCGACCGGACAGCACATAGCTGAGCGTCGATTTGCCCGAGCCATTCGGCCCCATGATCGCATGTACCTTGCCAGCCTCAACAGTCAGGTCCACACCTTTGAGGATTTGCTTGTCTTCTTCTTCAAGTTTGACGTGCAGGTTTTTGATTTCCAGCATGTTTTTTCCTTTTCTAAGGAGGCCGTGCTCAGTGCGCACCAGGCCTTTATCTTAATTTCTCCGGTCCGACCGCATCGCGATCGCAATTATGTCCGACGGTATGTTTCGTTCTCACCCAATCGCCGCCACCCGCATCGCCAGCGCTGCAATTCCCATGCCAACAAAGAAGGTGCCTACAAGAACGTTTCGAACCCTGCCCCGTTTAAAGGTCAGAAGAGTGATCACCCCCCAGATGGAAAAGATCAGCATCACCAAGCCAGAAACTCCGGCTGCAACCAGAACAGACAATACGAAACCCGGCATCTCTTCAGCATCAGCCTTCAAATTTTCGTAGTTTGCTGTTGTGAAGGCCAGAATTGTATTTATCGCCAGGCCAAGAAGCCCACAAAATAGCCCCCCAAAGACACGCAACAAACGACTTCCGCTGCTACCGGTTCGTGGTGCGGGTTGTTGACCCTCACCACCTAACATTGCGGCCTCACCCTGCGTGGATTGAATACGCTGAATCCTGCTTTGAAAATCAGACTGGCTCATGGTTACCCGACAGACCCTTCCAAGCTGATGGCCACCAACTGCTGGGCCTCCATCGCAAATTCCATTGGCAGTGCCTGTAGCACGTCCTTGCAGAACCCGTTGACAACAAGGGCCACGGCCTCTTCCTCGTCCATTCCGCGCTGACGGCAATAGAACAGCTGATCATCATCGACCTTCGACGTCGTCGCTTCATGCTCGACGCGCGATGAGTTGTTCTTGACCTCGATATAGGGCACCGTATGCGCCCCGCATTTGTCACCGATCAGCAAGCTGTCACACTGGGTGTAATTGCGGCTGTCCTTGGCTTTCGGATGCATCGAGACCAACCCGCGATAGGTGTTCTGCGCCTTGCCCGCGCTGATCCCTTTCGAAACGATCCGAGACTTGGTGTTCTTGCCGAGGTGGATCATCTTGGTGCCAGTGTCGGCCTGCTGATAGTTATTGGCAATCGCGATCGAATAGAACTCACCCTGACTTTCATTACCGCGCAGGATGCAGGACGGGTATTTCCATGTCACGGCAGAGCCGGTCTCCACCTGCGTCCACATCACCTTTGACCGGTCGCCGCGGCAATCCGCGCGCTTGGTCACAAAGTTATAGATGCCACCCTTGCCATTCTCATCCCCGGGGTACCAGTTTTGAACGGTCGAGTATTTTACCTCGGCATCTTCCTCGATAATGATTTCGACCACGGCAGCATGCAGCTGCGCAGTGTCGCGCTGAGGCGCAGTACAGCCTTCCAAGTAGCTGACATAGCTTCCTTTATCGGCAATGATCAGGGTACGTTCAAACTGACCGGTGTTCTCCGCATTGATGCGGAAATAGGTGCTCAGCTCCATCGGGCAGCGTACGCCCGGCGGGATGTAGACAAATGACCCGTCCGAGAACACGGCTGAGTTCAGCGTGGCATAGAAATTATCGGATACCGGAACCACGGTGCCCAGGTATTTCTTGACCAGCTCGGGGTGCTCTCTGATCGCCTCAGAAATCGAACAGAAGATCACACCGGCCTTTTTCAATTCGGCCTGAAAGGTTGTGCCAACGGACACCGAGTCGAACACCGCATCCACGGCCACCTTGCGGACCTCAGCTGGCATATCCTCAGCACCTTCGACGCCAGCCAGAATCATCTGTTCTTTCAGTGGGATACCGAGCTTTTCGTAAGTGGCCAGCAGCTTCGGATCCACTTCATCCAGCGATTTCGGCTTTACCTCCATCGATTTCGGACGGGCATAGTAATACTGGTTCTGAAAGTCGATTTCGGGATAGCTGACCATCGCCCATTTCGGCTCTTCCATCTTGGTCCAGCGTTCGAACGCGGCCAGACGCCATTCGGTCATCCATTCCGGTTCTTCATTCTTGTCCGAGATCAGACGGACGATATCGGGGTTCACGCCTTTTGGGGCGTATTCCATCTCGATATCGGTGTTCCAGCCGTATTTATAGGTTCCGGCCTCGCGCACCGCATCAACGGTTTCCTGATCGACACCTTCTTTTACCTGAGTCTGGTCCAAAGCGGCCATGACTTATCCTCCGTCAGATCACGCGGCACGCGCGCGATGCTTTTTCTCTTTTTCCAGCCACGTATCCGCGAAACGCAGCACATCATCTTCTGTCGTCCAAGGGCCGAGCGATACGCGAATTGCGCTGGCTGCCGTTACCTCGTCATATCCCATTGCCGTCAAAACTCGGCTGGTCTTTACCTTGCCACTTGAACAGGCCGAACCTGCGCTGATCGCAAATCCAGCCAGATCCATCTGCATAACTTGCGTCTCCCCTTTCCATCCGGGAGTTGCAAAACACAAAGTGTTGGGGAGTCGCTCCTGATCTTTCCCGACAAAAATAGTCGCTTTCGATCCGGCCTCAAGAGCGTTCTCTAGAATATTTCTAAATTTAGCAACATTTTCCCAAACACCGTTAGCCAGATCTTTCACTGCGGCCTCGGCAGCGGCACCAAAACCCGCGATTCCAACAACGTTTTCCGTCCCGGAGCGCCGGCCCATTTCCTGCCCGCCACCAACCGCAAGCGGGTTGATGTCCAGCCCTTGTTTTAGGATCAGAGCGCCAACACCCTTAGGACCGCCGATTTTATGCGCCGAAAGAACCGCCATATCCGCATCGCTCCAGGCGAAGGAAAAGGGAATACGGCCAACAGCCTGTGTAATATCCAGCAACAACCAATCGGCGCGCCGTGCGCCATAGGGCCACTGACCTTCGACCTTTTTCGGTGGCAAGGTAACGATACCTGTTTCTGAATTCGCCAACCCCATTGCTAAGATGTGACCAGGTCCGAACGGGCGTTCGTCGCAGTTCGATAGATCAAGATGCGACCAAAGCGCGTCATGCGCCGTTGCATCGACGAACACATCGCAATTATTCGGTCTATTCTGCAGGACCCGAGCCGCTTCGGTCGCACCTGAGGTGAAAATAACTTCCTGCGGTCGGCACCCGACAGCTTCGGCCACCTGCGCCCGTGCACGCTCGACCATGGCCTTTGCCGCTCGTCCTTCAGCGTGAACCGAGGAAGGGTTACCGATCTGATCCATTGCCGTGATCATCGCATCGCGCGCTTCGGGGCGAATTGGCGTTGTGGCGTTATGATCAAGGTAAACACGATTCATGGATGCACCTTTTGGCAACCAAAGGGACTTGGACAAAGCAAATTCATCTTACTCGTCCACGACCGCGAACAGATTGGGAACAGCCGGACAGGGTGCCAAGTCGTTCCTGATCACATCAGAAAGCCGCGTTTGATGCAGAAACACATAAACATGGGCACTCAGCCCTTCCCACAATCGGTTGGTCAGCGATTGCGCACGACTGCCCGATGAGGCCCCGGATGCCCCTGCCCCTTTTTTCAACGCGTCTACAGTTTCGTCGACGGCGGACAGAATTTCGACTACACGGATTTCCGACGCAGGGCGCGCCAACCGATAACCTCCGCCCGGACCGCGCACTGACGAGACAAGCTCGGCCCGGCGCAGCTTTACGAACAGCTGTTCAAGATAAGGCAACGAGATGTCCTGCCGTTCGGAAATTTCGCTCAGCGTTACCAGTCCGTCAGAAGACTGAAGAGCGATATCAGCCAAGGCCACCATCGCGTAACGACCCTTGGTCGAAAGCTTCATTCTCATTCCCTTATGGCAGTTAACGCGCGAAATCATTGACGCCGCCGCTGCCAGTGCGTATCTCCGACTGACAGCGCCCTTGCGCCGACTATCACAATTAGAACCGTTCTAAGGTGTCCGACGATTATCGTCAAGTATTTCCGGACACCCAGAAGAAAAAGACAGGACCTATGCACACATGCCCGAGGTGATTTTTCCCGGACCCGAAGGCCGCCTGGAAGGCCGCTACCACCCGCAAAAGGAAAAAGACGCACCGATCGCCATCGTGTTGCACCCGCATCCTCAATTTGGCGGGACCATGAACAACAAGGTGGTCTATAATCTGCACTATGCGTTCTACAACATGGGTTTCACCGTGTTGCGGTTCAACTTTCGCGGTGTTGGCCGCAGCCAGGGCGAATATGACCAGGGCGTAGGCGAGCTGAGTGATGCGGCATCGGCACTGGACTACCTGCAGTCGATGAACAACAATTCGAAACACTGCTGGGTCGCAGGGTTCTCGTTCGGAGCCTGGATCGGGATGCAACTGCTTATGCGCCGCCCTGAGATTACCGGTTTCATCAGCGTTTCTCCGCCAGCCAACATGTATGATTTCTCGTTCCTGGCGCCCTGCCCCTCTTCGGGTCTGATTATCAACGGATCCTCTGATCGGGTAGCCCCGCCTGCAGACACCACTGCATTGGTTAACAAGCTGCATGAACAGAAGGGCATCACAATCACCCATAACGAAGTTGAGGGTGCAGACCACTTCTTTCAGGATCGCCACATGGATACGCTGATCACTGATGTAAGTGACTATGTGAAACGGCGGCTGACAGAGAACACGCGCTAATGTCCGACACGATCATCAGGCTTGCTTCCAAGCTGGCCGAAGACACAATGAAAGTGATGGACGAAACCGGAAACGACCGCTTCTTCATGGAAGTTGGCGAAGTGATCGGGGCGTCCTCACAAACATTGGAAGAAGCATTCCTGACCGAGATCCGTGTCCGGATGGCCGAACGTAAGGCCCGCAAGTTTGTCGTCGAGAAATTGACCGAACATCGGTCAAAACTGAAAGCTATAGAAAAACAATGACGCAAAGATTGTCCGCGCAAATCGACTTCCTTAAACGCGCGGACAGGCTGAAATCTGTCAATCGTGCCAACGCCTTGTTGGATCAGTCCCGCCCAGAGAACGCGGCTGAGCATAGTTGGCAACTGGCGCTTTGGGCCCTGGTTTTGGAACCGGTTGCCGGGCCAGACGTGAATATCGACCGCGTGATCAAAATGCTACTGCTGCATGATCTGGTCGAAATCATCGTAGGCGATCACCCGATTCACCTGAAAACAGATTGGAAAGCACTGGAATTGGCGGAACAAACAGCTGCTGAAGAGCTGTTTGGCATGCTGCCTGCGGATCAGGCCACGACGTTTCTGGCTCTTTGGCAAGAATTCGAAGCCGACGCTACTCCGGACGCGAAATTCGCCAAGATTCTGGATCGGTCGCAACCGATGTTTCAGGTGCTGTGTGCAGAACGGCCAAACCCAGAGCATTTAGCTGTCGTGAATGACAACCTGAAACAAGGTCGCGCTGCCTATCTGCAACAAGCTTTCCCGGACGCATATAATCTTGCCCAAGCACTGCTGAATGGAGGCAAACTCGAAACCTCCGAGCTTTCTTTGCGTTTGGGTTTCTTGTCCGAAACTGACCAACTCAAATCGGTTCAGCGCGCATCGCGTCTGCTCTATGATGACCGGTTTGAGAATTCAGCCGAACATTCCTGGCACATCATGCTTTTTGCCTGGGTCCTGTCCGAATATGCAGCCCCTTCCGTTTCTGTAAACCGCGCCCTCAGAATGCTTTTGCTGCACGACATTGTTGAAATTGACGCCGGTGATCACCCAATTCATGGGCAGGTCGACCACGCGGCACAAGCCGCCGAGGAACTTGCTGCGGCGCAAAGGTTGTTTGGAATGCTCCCAGAGGTGCAAAATCAAGAATTCATGTCGATCTGGCAGGAGTTTGAACAGGCTGAAAGCCCCGATGCCTGTTTCGCCAAAGCGATTGATCGCTTCCAAACCCCGGTTGGCAACCTCGAGACAGGAGGCGGTTCCTGGATTGATTACAACGTCACATACGAACAAATCCACAGCCGTGTGGGCACGGTGATTATTCCCGGTGCACCAGCCCTGTGGGCATGGCTGGATCCGTTGCTTCGGGGTTACTTTTCTGAGACTGCAGAAGGCTGAAAACACAGCGGAAAAAGGAGCATAACACCCCTTTTTCCTGTATTCGGCAGTCGCTTAAACCGATGTACCAATCAATCGCTCAACATTTCGGGCTGCTTTTGTTTCGACGGACCCCCCGCCAGCAAGCCACCCAAGCGCAACAATAAGTGCCGAAAGAGCGATGACGTATTTTGCAAATTTCGTCATGGCGATACTCATAAAAAAACACGATAAAACCCGGACAAAGTATCACATTGCCGAAAATCCACATAGTCGGGTAATCCTGACCCCTGACGGATGCCTGTAAACTCCTGCTATCGCTTGCGCGTATCGGTCATTTCGTGCTCAACCCAATGCAACCTTATTGAATGCGAGACCCCCGTGCCCAAAGCATATCTTCTACTGCTGTTGGCAGTTGTTGCCGAAACGATTGGTACCACTGCACTTCAGGCCAGCCAGCAATTCAGCCGGTTCTGGCCGTCAGTGCTTGTGGTTGTTGGCTATGGAATTGCCTTTTATCTGATGGCCCTCACGCTCAAATACATGCCGGTTGGTATCGTCTATGCAATCTGGTCCGGTCTTGGAATCGTGCTGATTGCCATCATCGGTTTCATTGTCTTTGGTCAGAGGTTGGATTTACCCGGGATCGCTGGACTCAGCATGATTTTGGGTGGAATACTAATCATACACCTCTTTTCCAGTACAGCAGGACACTGACGATCGGTTAGGGCTGGCATATTTCGCCGAGCCGCGTTATGCGCGCGTCAACTTCCCGTTCAAAGGCTGACCTCTCATGGACCTGCGCAATATCGCAATCATCGCTCACGTGGACCACGGCAAAACAACGCTGGTCGATGAGCTGCTAAAACAATCCGGTGCGTTCCGGGAAAATCAGGCTGTCGCAGAACGCGCCATGGACAGCAATGACCTCGAGCGTGAGCGTGGTATCACCATCCTTGCAAAGGCCACTTCGGTGGAGTGGAAAGGCACGCGGATCAATATCGTCGATACGCCGGGCCACGCCGATTTCGGCGGCGAGGTTGAGCGCATCCTCAGCATGGTCGACGGCGTTGTCCTGCTGGTCGATGCTGCCGAAGGTCCGATGCCTCAGACCAAATTCGTGACCTCCAAGGCGCTGGCGCTGGGTCTGCGTCCGATTGTGGTGCTGAACAAAGTCGACAAGCCCGACGCCGAACCAGACCGCGCGCTGGACGAATGCTTTGATCTGTTCGCAAACCTTGGTGCCGATGACGATCAGCTTGATTTCCCTTCAATGTACGCCTCAGGCCGGTCGGGCTGGGCAGATATGGAACTGGAAGGACCCCGCAAGGATCTGTCTGCACTGTTCGACCTAATCGTTGACCACGTCCCTGCTCCCAAACAGATCGAACGCAAGGACGAACCCTTCCGGATGCTTGCCACGACACTGGGCAGCGACCCGTTCATCGGCCGCATTCTGACTGGCCGTGTCGAAAGTGGTACGCTCAAGGCAGGTGACACCCTCAAGGCGCTCAGCCGGGATGGAACACTTATCGAGAACTTCCGCGCCTCAAAAATCCTAGCTTTCCGCGGTTTGGGGCAGCAACCCATTGATGTGGCCGAGGCGGGCGATATCGTTACCATCGCAGGTATGAGCAAAGCGACCGTGGCAGATTCGCTTGTTGCCCCACAGGTCGAAGACGCTCTGCCCGCGCAGCCGATCGACCCGCCGACCATCACAGTGACCTTTGGTATCAACGATTCGCCCCTTGCCGGCCGAGACGGTAAAAAGGTTCAGTCCCGTGTCATTCGCGACCGTTTGATGAAAGAAGCAGAATCAAACGTCGCCATTCGCATTACCGACACGCCGGGCGGTGAGGCCTTCGAAGTTGCGGGACGCGGCGAATTGCAGATGGGTGTTCTGATCGAAAACATGCGCCGCGAAGGGTTCGAGCTGAGTATCTCTCGCCCACAGGTACTTTTCCGCGAAGAAGACGGTCAGCGCCTAGAGCCCATCGAAGAAGTCACCATTGACGTGGATGACGAGTATTCCGGCTCGGTCATTGAAAAGATAACAGGTGTCCGCAAAGGTGAACTGGCCGAGATGCGGCCTGCTGGTACGGGCAAAACCCGCATCATCGCCCATGTGCCGTCACGCGGGTTGATCGGTTATCACGGTGAATTCCTGACAGATACACGCGGTACTGGCGTTTTGAACCGTGTGTTCCACGACTGGGCACCGCATAAAGGGCAAATTCCGGGCCGCCGCGCAGGCGTTCTGATCTCGATGGAGAACGGACAGGCAGTTGCCTATGCCCTTTGGAACCTCGAAGAGCGTGGCCGCATGTTTGTTGGCCCTCAGACCGATGTATATCAGGGTATGGTTATCGGCGAGCATTCGCGCGACAACGATCTTGAGGTTAACCCGCTGAAGGGGAAAAAGCTGACCAACGTCCGGGCCAGCGGATCGGATGACGCTGTGCGCCTGACACCCCATATTCAGTTCTCGTTGGAAGAGGCGATCGCCTATATCGACGATGACGAACTTGTCGAAGTGACCCCGAACGCAATCCGTCTGCGCAAACGCTTTCTGGATCCGCACGAGCGCAAGCGTATGGCAAGATCTGCCTGATCATTGCAGTGATGCAGTTCACAGATTGGAAACAATAACACAATCGTGACATATTTGCGCACACGCGTATTAAGGTCCATCCTGGAAGGCTCGCTCTCAAAGCGGGCCTTCTTTTTGTTTTACCTACACTTTCTTCTTTAAGTTGTTTCACTTTTAACATTCACAATTTTAGGAAACTTGTAATTCTGGCTCAAAAGGGATGTATTTGTGTCCAAAGTATGGCACCTGTTTGCCTGCCAAGTTTTGAGTAATGAGTATCAAGGAGTAGCGCCATGCGCATTAAGTCTCGCTTACTTTCAATAGTATTTGTTTCAGCAACATTCCCAGTTATTTCAGCTGTATCCGCTTCAGCTTCAGACATGTGTACAATACGAACAGCCAAACAGTCGGTATCGACTGAAACGCTTTGTGCATGTTCTGTTGTAGACGCCCGGATGCTGCGCTATTTGCAGCGACGCTCAGATTTCGAGGACATCTTGTCCCGTACATTGGAGAGTTGCCCAGCTTTTGCAGCAGTTCTGACTGACTTTCCAACCGCATCTATTCTCGGAAATGAGCAACGATCAGGAGACGGCCCTGCTGATGAAAATGGCGGTGGTGGTTCAGGCGGTGGCGGCGGCGGCGGTGGTACCGGCGGTGGCGGCGGCGGCGGTGGTACCGGCGGCGGCGGCGGCGGCGATGGTGACGACGGCGACGATGGTGACGACGGCGACGATGGTGATGACGGCGACGGTGGTGACGGCGGCGACGGTGGTGACGGCGGCGACGGTGGTGACGGCGGCGACGGTGGTGACGGCGGCGAAGGTGGCGACGGCGGCGAAGGTGGCGACGGCGGCGAAGGTGGCGACGGCGGCGAAGGTGGCGACGG
>NZ_JBXWPK010000014.1:0-95295 GCF_059611825.1 Ruegeria sp. CDSA221 | reverse complement strand
CTGATCGCACCGATCGCGATGGAAAACGGCCTGCGTTTCGCCATCCGCGAAGGCGGCCGCACCGTCGGCGCCGGCGTAGTGTCGAAAATCGTCGAGTAATTCGCGTAAGCGAATGATCAAATGGAAAGGGCGCCCATCCGGCGCCCTTTTTGATGCTAGGTTCTGATCAGTGCGTTTTCCTCAATGTAATCAGCGCATTCTGAGAAGCCACGCAAACGAATCTTTTGCAGTTCGTTCACTGTTACCGGAAGGTCGTACCCTGCTTGTCTGGATAGCCCTTCGCACTGGGGGCCAACTCTGGCGGCGCAACCAGACAGGACACCAGTTCCGATCCAAATCAAAATCAGAAATCGCATTGCGGAACCTCAACTATCGTTTCTTCGTTGTAGATGGTGCTGTCCACAAGTGTCATTTGCCCTCGTAGCATAATCGCGTTTTCGCTGGTTATGCCTTCAGGCAGCTTGAGTGACAGAACTCGGGCAAAGGTCTCACCAATTTTTGCCGCGTTTTCCACAGTCATTACTTGCTCAGATATTCGGAGCTGATTGTCCGGCGCATCGACAATTTCCCGGTAGTCGAGCTTATATGCCTGAATGGAAAAACTGACGGGCTCAATAATTATTCCTTTTGGGTTTTTCACCTGGATTCTGGCGGCAAGCGTACAGTCATCGTGAATTTTCGAGGTAACGGTCAAGGTCGCGTGAGAAGAATGATCCTGTCGAACAAGAACATACCAACCAGCGACCAACGCGGCTGTTATCACAACAATTTTTTGGACAATGTCCAACAACTTATTGGCAGTTTCCATTCACCAACTCTCCACCATCGTTTGGTCACCTGCGGCATTGGCACGCAAGAAAATGCCAGGCAAAGCCTATTTGAGGTGAACCATCGTATATTGGTTGGCTTGAAATCAAGAGGTTAGCTGGAATTTCCCCCGGAACCCTTCTGTGGCCACCAAAAGGCGTGAGATCCAGAAATGCGACAACAAGAGGAGTGGTCCTTACCTGTGCCAGTTTGGTAAGGGTCGACAATTTGAGTGCGACCACTCGTGATCAGCCTGCTCGGAGTTGCGAAGGATTAATCCGCCGCCAGTTGAGCAGCAGCCCTAACAGCCTTGATGTTCTTGCCGTAAATTTCAGGTTTGTCCACCGACCCGCCCTTGAAAACCGCCGATCCGGCGACCAGCACATCTGCGCCCGCCGCAGCGACCAGAGGGGCAGTTTTGGGGTCTACACCACCGTCGATTTCGATGTGCACCGGGCGGTCGCCGATCATCTGGCGCAGGCGGCGGATTTTGCTGGTCATGTCGATGAACTTCTGGCCACCAAAGCCGGGGTTTACGGTCATAACGCAGATGAGATCGGTCAGATTCAACAGGTGCTCGACCGCTTCGGCCGGAGTGCCCGGGTTCAGCGCGATACCGGCCTTCATTCCTGCAGCGCGGATGGCCTGCAGGGAGCGGTGCGAATGCGGCCCTGCCTCGATATGGGCGGTCAGCACATCGGCCCCGGCATCGGCATAGGCCTGAATATAGGGATCGACCGGCGCGATCATCAGATGCACGTCCATCACCGTTTTGACATGCGGGCGGAAGGCTTTGACGGCGGGCGGACCAAAGGTCAGGTTGGGAACAAAATGGCCATCCATCACGTCGATATGCACCCAGTCGGCGCCCTGCGCCTCGATGGCCTGAATCTCGGCACCGAAATTGGCGAAATCGGCGGACAGGATCGACGGGGCGATCTTGATGCTGCGGTCAAAGCTCATGGTGGCCTCGTGTCATCTGAACAGTTGAGGATGCGTATAGCGTTGAGGTCGGATGATGGATAGCCCCCGCGACAATCGCGCCGTAACAAAACTTTCACCTTACTGACACACAGCCGTTGAACAGTGGCTGTAGCTGACCGCCAAGACGAATTGGGGGTGGCCTGTGCTGCGTATCGACAAACTGACCAAACGCTTCGGCGATAATCTAGCCGTGGATGCGGCGACCTTGGATGTGGACAAACCGTGCATGATCGGCATCATCGGGCGATCCGGCGCCGGGAAATCCACCCTTTTGCGGATGGTCAATCGCCTGACCGATTCCAGCGAAGGCAAGATCCTGTTCGAAGGCCGCGATGTCACCCAGTTGAAGGGGCGGGACAAGCGGGCCTGGCAAGCCGAATGCGCCATGATCTTTCAGCAGTTCAATCTGGTCCCGCGCATGGATGTGGTGTCGAACGTGCTGCATGGCACGCTGAACCACCAATCGACGCTGGCCACCATGTTCAACCTGTTCCCGATGGAAGACATCCACCGCGCCATCGACATTCTGGATCGTCTGGGCATTGCCGAACATGCGCCGAAACGGGCCGAGGCCCTTTCGGGCGGACAGCAACAGCGTGTCGCTATTGCTCGGTCGCTGATGCAGGACCCGAAAATCATTCTGGCGGACGAACCGATTGCCTCTCTGGACCCGATGAATGCCCAGGTGGTGATGCAGGCCCTGCGCCGTATCCACGAAGAGGACGGCCGCACGGTCATCGCCAACCTGCACACGCTGGACACCGCGCGCCGCTATTGCGACCGCGTTGTCGGCATGCGCGACGGCCGCATCGTCTTTGACGGGTTGCCCGAACAACTGACCACCGGCGTCGCCCGCGAGATCTATGGGGCCGATGCGAGTTTCTCGGAAGAGGCAACCTCGACCGAGATCGAAACGCTCGACGCCACCCAGAATGCCCTGATGGAAGCCGAAGCCACCATCTGAGCCACCCCAACCACCTTTCATCGCCCGACCCGATGAGAGGTCGGGGACATCAACCCGGAGAGAGACAGATGAAAAACCTAATTGCTGCCCTTGTTGCGACCACTGCCATGGCCGCGCCCGCTATGGCGCAGGAAATCAGCGAATTCCGCATTGGTATTCTGGGCGGCGAAAACGCCCAAGACCGAATGAGCAAAAACGAATGCCTGCGCGAATACACCGAAGAGCTGCTGGGCGTTCCGACCAAGCTGTTTGCGCCCGCCGATTATAACGGTGTGATTCAGGGCCTGTTGGGTGGCACGATTGACGTCGCTTGGTTGGGTGCATCGGGTTACGCCAAAACCTATCTGAGCGATCCCGAAGCGGTTGAGCCGGTTCTGGTCAAGGTCAACAGTGATGGCGGCTATGGCTACTACTCGGTAGGCTTTGCGCGCAAAGACAGCGGAATCGCTTCGCTGGACGACATGAAGGGTAAGGCCTTTGGTTTTGGTGATCCGAACTCGACCTCGGGCTACCTGATCCCTTCGATCGAGATTCCACAGGCCACCGGTGCGACCATGGACTCGGGCGATTACTTCGGTGAGGTCAAGTTCACCGGCGGTCACGAACAGACTATCGTTGCGGTAAACAACGGTGACGTTGACGGCGGCGTGACCTGGGCCGACGGTCTGGGCGATTGGGAAGACGGCTATCAGTCGGGCGCGCTGCGCCGTGCTGTGGATGCCGGTCTGGTCGACATGAACGATCTGGTCCAGATCTGGAAATCTGCTCCGATCCCGGAAGGCCCGGTTGTTCTGCGCAAGGCTCTGCCCGAGGATGTCAAAGTTCAGGTCACCGAACTGTGGAATACGCTGGATGAAAAAGACCGCGAGTGTTTCTACGGCGTGGCTGCAGGCGAAGCCAAGAGCTTTGATCCCATCACGCACGAAGCCTACGAGGTCATCATCGAAGCGCGTAAGCTGAAGTCGAACTAAGCCTGCAACTCACATGATCGGGGTCCGGTGTTATACCGGACCCCGTTTTCTCAGGAGCATTCTATGACAGACCTGACCGCAGGGTCCCACAGTGTCGATCAGATCCGCGACGAATACTCAGAAATGACCCGGCGAAAACGGGCTTATGGTGGCATTCTCCTGATCCTGTTTGTGGCTTTGATGGCCGCAGGGTTCCGCACTGCGGATGATCGAAACGCAGGCAGTTTCGTTGACGGTTGGTGCAGGGTTTTCGACTATCCGGCCGAAGTTCTCTCGGAAGCGTGGGAAAAGATCGGCGCGATGCCGGAAAATCTGATCCGGTTCTTTCCGGCCCTGATTGAGACGATCAATATCGCGGCAGCATCAACCCTGATCGGTACGATTGCGGGGACATTCCTGGCCCTGATGTCGACACGCGGCATGGCGCTGTGGCCATCTCTGATCCCTTTGTTTCGCCGGATTTCCGATATCTGCCGGGCGATCCCCGAAATCGTCATCGCGCTGATTTTGATCTTTATCCTCGGCGGCGGCCCGGTTCCGGCGATGATTGCGATTGCCATCCATACCGCCGGAGCATTGGGTAAGCTGTTCTCGGAAGTGAACGAAAACGCCTCACTCAAGCCGGTTGAGGGGCTGCATTCAGTGGGCGCAAACTGGTCGCAAAGGATGTATCTGGGCGTGATCCCGCAGGTCGGACCGAACTATGTCAGCTATGCCTTGCTGCGGTTCGAAATCAACATCCGTGCCTCTGCCATTCTGGGTTTCGTCGGTGCTGGCGGTCTGGGCTATGAGCTGCGCAATGCGATGTCCTGGGGGCAGGGGCGCTATGATGAGGCTGCGGCCATTTTCCTTCTGCTTTTTGTCACAATCATGGTCGTGGATCAGCTGTCCGGCTATCTGCGGGATCGCCTGACCCACGGGTCGGAAAAAGGAGCTTCGGCATGACGACCTTTGCCACTGATCTGTCGACAGATGACCTCAAGGCCGAGGCCGGTCGTCTGTTCAACCGCAAACGGATCGTGAATTTCGGGTTGCCCGGCCTTGTCGCTTTTTACCTGATTTACGTGTTCTTTGCCTTTGACGTGCCGGGCTTGGCAGGGCGCGCAAACTGGGAAAACGGCAAGACGCTTGTTGCCGACACCTACAGTTACAAAACCCATGTCACGCGAGACAATCGCAATGGAGAGGTGTCCGTTGCGGTCGAAGGGGACCGCAAAGGCACCTATCCCGACGGAACCGCACCCGATTGGGTGGCGCTGGGCGAAACCACGATCATTGACCTGGAGGATGGTCACGTGGTGCGTTTCGGCCCTGAGACAATCGAATATGATATCCCCGGCTATGGCGTCGTGCGCGCCACACCCACCCGCGCCTCTGGGGTGCAGGCCGAGCTACCGGCGGGCGAGGTTCCAGACTGGATCAACGTCTCGAAAAACCGGCTGGCGATCACCACCGATGCGGGGCGTCTGACCGTGACCCGCAACCGGTCCGAAGTGTTCCGCTATTTTCCAGGGTGGGAGCTGTTCTGGTTCACCCTCGACAGCCCGTATTATGGCAAATCTTTCCCTGAGTTGGTCAGCCGCGCCACCGCCGGTGAGGCCGGTGCCATTTTCAACGATTTCTGGACCAACAAGATCTGGCGGCATCAGGATGTGGCCTGGGCCATCTTCGAGACGATCCTGATGGCGTTTCTGGGCACCATGGGGGCAGGGATTATCGCCTTGCCACTGGCGTTCCTGGCGACGCGGAACTTTAACCCCTTGCGGTCGGTGCGCTTTGCCACACGGCGGGTGTTCGACTTTGTACGCGGTGTGGACGCCTTGATCTGGACCGTTGTTCTGGCACGGGCCTTCGGCCCAGGGCCGTTGACCGGAGCGCTGGCAATTCTGGTGACCGATACCGGGACATTCGGCAAGATATTCTCAGAAGCGCTGGAGAATGTGGATGAGAAGCAGATCGAGGGCGTGCAGTCGACCGGTGCGAATGCGCCGCAGCGCTATCGCTTTGGCGTGATCCCACAGATCACTCCCGTGCTGTTGAGCCAGCTTTTGTACTTTCTCGAATCCAACACCCGCAGCGCGACCATAATTGGCGCGATTACTGGCGGCGGCATTGGTCTGTTGCTGACGCAGGCGATCATCACTCAGAAAGATTGGGAAGAGGTCGCCTATTACATCGTTCTGATCATTCTCATGGTGATGTTGATGGATTGGTTCTCGGGCTGGTTACGGCGTCGTCTGATCCAGGGCGACAGCGGCAAGAAGAGCAAGCCGAGCAACGCGAAAACCAAAGATTTTATTCTGCCGTGAGCGCAGCTTGAAAGGTCAGGACTATGGCACGATTGCGCACGGATGAACCGTTCATCCATCCCGATTGCCAGATTACTAACAGCAGCTTTGGTGCATTTGTCGAGATTGGCACCGGCAGTCGGATCGCCAACGCGGTCTGGGGCGACTATTCCTATTGCGACCGGACCTGCGACATCGCCAACGCCCAGATCGGCAAGTTTTCGAACGTTGCCAGCTTTACCCGGATCGGCGCCACGGATCACCCGTTGCAAAAGGCCTCGCTGCATCATTTTAGCTATCGGTCTGCTGACTATTGGGACGATGCCGAGGATGATGCGGAGTGGTTTGCCCATCGCGCAAGCCGGATCGCATATATCGGGCATGACACATGGATCGGTCACGGAGCGATCATCAAGCCCGAGGTGACAATCGGTAATGGTGCGGTCATCGCATCCGGGGCGCTGGTGACCAAAGACGTACCGCCCTACATGATCGTTGCTGGGGTGGCGGCCCAACCACTCCGCCCCAGGTTCCCACAAGCGGTTGCGGATCGGATGGAGCAGTTGGCTTGGTGGGACTGGGACAACAGCCGCTTGCGTGACGCATTGCCGGATTTTCGCAAACTAGAGGCTGAGGCGTTTTTGGAGAAATACGAATAGCTGGCCCTGTGACCCTGGGTGCTCCGCGCCCGCAGAAGCATCGGTTTCGCCGATCCCCCTTTGCGCGGCGCTACGCCCAACGGGATGAGACCTCCGATAGGAGGTTGAAGACGGGCGGGAGGCTTACGGGATCAATCCTCGTTCAGGGTCAGCGTAACTCGTTCCCCGGCAAAGGTTGTTCTTCCGTACTCGACAGGATTGCCCTCGGGGTCTGCATTGATGCCGATCGAAAACAAGACTGGTGCGCCCTCGGGCAGGTGCAGGTGCAGAGCTTGAGTTGCCGTGGCCGCGCGCGCGGTCAGGCGGGTTGAGATGCGCGTGTAATCCGGCACATCGCATCTTTGCAGGGCTTTGGTGACGGATTGGGTTTCGGTCAGAATCTGCAGAATGTCAGGAAATCGCTCGGCCGGAAAAACGCTTTGAAACAGGCCGATGGGTTGCCCGTCGGCCAGAGACAAACCGTCATAGACATGCACCGTGTCGCCGGTTTCAAGCCCCAATGCATCGGCCTCGGCTTCATCCGCGGCCCGTGTGGTCAGGGCGAGGATCTTCTTGCCGGGCATCTTGCCGCTGGCCGAGATGCTCTTGTGGTATCGCACCCGCTTACCAATCGGATACTCGGTTGGTCGGGTGGCGACGAATACACCGGCCCCGCGCCTAGAATGGACCAGCCCCTGGTCGGCCATGTCAGACAGCGCCCGACGAACCGTGTGGCGGTTAACGCCATGCGTTGCGGCCAGCTGCGCTTCGGTCGGCAGCCGGTCGCCGGTTTGATACCGCCCTTCGGTAATGTCCGACGTCAGGCTTAGGGCGATGCTTTTCCAGATCGGCGTTTTGTTCATGTCACCAAAAATTCACACAGTTGCGATTGCGAGTCGCCGGGCGGCGGTTTATGATTTGTATAGTTGTATAGGATAAGTAGACAACCACGCCAAGAGGCTTTGATGACACAACAGACAGATTCCGCGACCGAGGCGCGTAAGACCTGGATGGGCCTGCTGGCCCGCGCGCCAGATGACGCCACGTTGGCGCTGTGGAAGGGCCTCACGGACCGTCCCGGCTTTGAATGGCTGCGCAGCCCCGAAGTGGGCGGCGTGATGGTGCGCGGACGTACCGGCGCCACCGGGGCGCCCTTCAACCTGGGTGAAATGACGGTCACGCGCTGCTCGGTGGTCTTGCAGGATGGCACGGTCGGACATGGCTATGTTCAAGGCCGGTCAAAGCCCAAGGCCGAAGCTGCAGCTGTGATTGATGCGATGATGCAGACTGCGGCAGCAGACCATGTGCGGGAAAACCTGCTCGGTCCGCTGGAACAGAAAATGCAGGAGGTCAAAATCGCGCGGGCGGCAAAGGCGGCGGCAACCAAAGTAGAATTCTTCACGCTGGTTCGGGGAGAAGAGTGATGACTGCGCAAACTCAATTCTCGGGCGGGTTCCAGAACATACCGGTTGATTCCGCGCATGCTTTTCGCGCGGCGATGACGGTGATGGCACGCCCTGGCGAAATCCGCAGCCTGTCAGGGGCCGTGCCCCCAGCGCCTTTGTCGGTAGCAGCGGGCACCTTGTTGCTGACATTATGCGACCCGGAAACCAAGGTACATCTGGCGGGTGAGCTCGACACCGACGCTCTGCGCGAATGGCTGACCTTCCACACCGGCGCGCCGCTGGTTCCTGCTGCCGAGGCGGATTTCGCCGTCGGCACTTGGGGCGGAATTGGTGGGCTGGATCGCTATCGCATCGGAACTGCCGAGTATCCGGATCGGTCAACCACTCTGATTGTTGAGTGTGACAGCCTGGATCAGTCCGGTGCCATTTTGCACGGTCCCGGTATCAAGCAGAGCGCAGGCTTGAACCTACCCGATATCCCTGCGTTGCAACGTAATGCGGCTCTTTTCCCTTTAGGATGTGACTTCTTCTTTACCTGCGGTGACAAACTCGCGGCCCTGCCGCGCAGTACCCAGATCAGCGCGGAGGGTTAAGCGATGTATGTTGCCGTCAAAGGAGGCGAAAAGGCGATTGAGAATGCCCATGCCTGGTTGGCCGAAGAGCGCCGAGGCGCCCCGGATGTGGCCGAGCTTAGCCTGGTCCAGATCCGGGAGCAGCTGAGCCTGGCGGTGAACCGGGTGATGGCAGAAGGATCGCTGTATGATCCGGACCTTGCCGCACTGGCGATCAAACAGGCGCGTGGCGATCTGATCGAAGCGATCTTTCTGATCCGCGCCTATCGCACGACATTGCCGCGTTTCGGTTATTCCGAACCGGTTGAAACTGGCAATATGGCCTGTGACCGTCGGATATCGGCGACGTTCAAGGATGCGCCGGGCGGGCAGGTGCTGGGCCCGACATTCGACTACACCCACCGCCTGCTAGATTTCAAACTGGCTGCGGATGGCGAAACTCTACCCGCGCCCGAAGGTACGGCGCGACACGAGCCGACCCCGCATATCACCGAATTCCTCAAGGGTGAGGATATTATTCAGGACGAGCCGGTCAGCGATGCTACGCCTGGCGACCTGACCCGCGAACCGCTGGAGTTTCCGGCGGACCGTCCGCTGCGGTTGCAATCGCTGGCGCGCGGGGATGAGGGGTTTGTGCTGGGCATGGCCTATTCGACTCAGCGCGGCTATGCCCGCAACCACGCCTTTGTTGGCGAGCTGCGGATCGGCAAGGTCGCGGTCGAAATGGACATTCCCGAACTGGGCTTTGCCATCGAGATCGGCGAAGTCGAGTTGACCGAATGTGAGACGGTGAACCAGTTCCAAGGCTCAAAGACTGAGCCGCCACAGTTTACACGCGGCTATGGGCTCGTCTTTGGCCAGTCTGAACGCAAATCCATCGCCATGGCTCTGGTCGACCGGGCGCTGCGGTGGGAGGAGCTGGGCGAGGACAATCTGGGCGCACCTGCACAGGACGAGGAATTTGTCCTGAGCCACTCAGACAATATTCAGGCAACCGGTTTCCTCGAACATATCAAGCTGCCGCATTACGTGGATTTTCAATCCGAACTGGAACTGGTGCGCAAGCTGCGACGCGAGGCCGAGGAACGGACTGCATCGAGGGAGGCTGCGGAATGAGCTCTGAACGCTTTGCCCTACAGGCTCGTCCTACGGTTCAAAAACCAGTCGCTGCCCTGATTGGGCGATTTTCTGCCGAAAGCTTCGCGCGAATTCACGATTTCAAGCGATTCCCATTCGCACGAAAGGTCGCGGGCCATGGCCCCGAGGCGCCACTTTGCGCGAAAATTGCGCCAGATAAAATAGAGCATAATCGCCAAAAAGAGCGAACAAATACCAAATACGTCCATAAAAACACCAGAAACAAAATAGTTACATCAAATGACTGAATATAACTTCGCATATCTGGACGAACAAACCAAGCGGATGATCCGTCGGGCGATCCTCAAGGGGTTGGCTATTCCCGGATATCAGGTGCCATTTGCCAGCCGAGAGATGCCGATGCCTTATGGCTGGGGTACCGGAGGCGTGCAAGTATCTGCCGCAACTTTGACCCCGGACGATACGTTCAAGGTGATTGATCAGGGCGCGGATGATACGACCAATGCCGTATCTATCCGTAAGTTTTTCGAGAATACGGCGGGCGTCGCCACCACCGAGGTAACAGAGAAGGCGACGGTCATCCAGACCCGCCACCGCATCCCCGAGGCGAAGCTGCGCGCGGATCAAATTCTTGTCTATCAAGTGCCGATCCCGGAACCGCTGCGGTTTCTGGAACCGCGCGAGACCGAGACACGCAAGATGCACAGCCTCGAAGAATACGGGTTGATGCACGTGAAACTGTACGAAGACATCAGCCAGCATGGTGCGATCTCAACCGCTTATGCTTATCCTGTGATGGTCTCGGACCGTTATGTGATGGACCCGTCCCCCATCCCGAAATTCGACAACCCAAAGCTTGAGATGGACGCGATCCAGCTGTTTGGCGCGGGCCGCGAGCAACGTATCTACGCGGTGCCACCACATACCAAGGTCGTCAGCCTCGATTTCCAGGACTACCCGTTCGAGGCCACCAAGGCCGACCATCCCTGTGATCTGTGCGGGGCCGAGGACAGCTATCTGGATGAAGTCATCATGGATGATGCAGGCACCCGCATGTTTGTTTGCTCGGACACTGATTATTGCCGGTCGCGCCGCGAGGCGGGCCATGTGGGCCGTTTGGCCAGAGAGGATGCCGCATGAAACGAGAAGATGTGCTTGGAATTGACCACCTTGGCCTTACGGTTTCGGACCTCGACGCCACTCGGACGTTCTTTGTCGATGCGCTGGGTTGGGAGGTCTTCGGCAGCAATCCGGATTATCCGGCGGTCTATGTGACCAATGGCGCGGCGAAGCTGACGCTTTGGCAGCAAAAAGGCACGGGGTTACAGGGGTTTGACCGGCACAAGAACGTCGGGTTGCATCATGTTGCCTTGAAAGTTCCCGATGAAGAAGCGCTGACTGCGGTTTTCGATGCGGTCAAAGACTGGCCTGCCGTCGCTGTCGAGTTTGCACCTGAACCCTCGGGTTCAGGTCCGAAACTCCATTTCATGATCCGAGAGCCGGGCGGCAATCGGATCGAGTTTTCATATGACCCAAGGTGAATGAAATGACACCGCTGCTGAGTGTACAGGATATCAGAAAATCCTACGGGGCCCGTATCGGCTGTACCGATGTGAGTTTTGATCTCTATCCCGGCGAGGTGATGGGGATCGTAGGTGAGAGTGGTTCGGGCAAGTCAACCCTGCTGAACTGTCTGGCAGGTCATCTGGTGCCGGATGCGGGGCAGGTGATCTTTGACACTCGTGCAGACGGTCCGGTGGATACCGTGACCATGTCGGAACCTGAACGCCGGATGCTGAGCCGCACCGATTGGGCATTCGTGCACCAACATGCGCGCGATGGCTTGCGTATGTCTGTCAGTGCGGGCGGAAATATCGGCGAACGACTGATGGCCGTAGGTGGCCGCCACTATGGCGATATCCGCGACAAGGCGATCGACTGGCTGGGTCGGGTTGAGATCGAAGCGGAGCGGATTGATGATCGTCCGACCGCGTTTTCCGGTGGCATGCAGCAGCGCCTGCAGATCGCGCGGAATCTGGTGACCGGCCCCAGGCTGGTCTTCATGGATGAACCGACTGGTGGTCTGGACGTCTCGGTACAGGCTCGCCTGTTGGACCTGTTGCGCGGGTTGGTTCGGGAAATGGGGCTGAGCGCCATCATTGTCACCCATGATCTTGCCGTTGTCCGTCTGCTGGCGGATCGGCTGATGGTGATGAAAAGCGGTCATGTGGTCGAGGCCGGATTGACTGATCAAGTTCTGGACGATCCGCAGCATGCCTATACGCAACTGCTGGTGTCCAGCGTGTTGCAGGTATGAGGGCCGGGACAATGATTGAACTGAACAATGTCAGCAAAAGCTTTACCCTGCACAATCAGGGCAGCGCAGTGATCCCGGTCATGCAGGGCGCTACGCTCAGGGTTGAACCGGGTGAGTGTGTGGCGCTGACCGGCGCGTCGGGGGCAGGTAAATCCACCTTGATGCGGGTGATCTATGGCAACTATCTGGCTGCCTCGGGTCAGGTTCTGGTCGGTGGTTTAGACGTCGCCAAGGCTGAACCGCGCGAGATCTTGACCCTGCGGCGCGAAACGCTGGGCTATGTTAGCCAGTTCCTGCGTGTTGTGCCCAGAGTGCCAACGCTTGAGGTCGTGGCCGAGCCGCTTCTTGCCGTTGGTTGCGATAAACAGAAGGCACTGGACAAGGCCGCGCGTCTGCTCGAGCGTCTGAATATTCCTGAACGGCTCTGGTCCCTTAGTCCGACGACCTTTTCGGGCGGCGAACAGCAGCGCGTGAACATCGCGCGCGGCTTTGCCCATGAATACCCGGCCATGCTGCTGGATGAACCCACAGCCAGTCTGGATGCGCAGAATCGCGAAACCGTCCTGTCCCTGATCCTTGAGGCGAAAGAGCGCGGAGCGGCGATTGTCGGCATCTTCCATGATGTTGACGGGCGGAAGCAGGTTTGCGATCGCGAGATCAACGTTTCGCAATTCACGCCGGGAATTGCGGCATGATGCTTGCCCCGGTCATAGCGGTTGTCGGTCCGTCAGGTGTCGGCAAAGACAGTGTGATTGAGGCGTTGGAAACCCGCGCAAAAGGTATCCAGCGGCTGCGCCGTGTCGTCACCCGCCCCGAAGGCGAAGCGGGGGAAGATTTCAAACGGGTCACAGATGACGCGTTTCGACAGATGGAAGGTGAGGGCGCATTCGCGCTCAGCTGGCATGCACATGGGTTGCTCTATGGGGTGCCGAAAGAGATTGCGCAGCAACGTCAGGTGGCAGATGCGGTTCTGGTCAACCTGTCGCGCGCTGTGTTGTTGCAGGCGCAAGAGATCTTTGGCGATCTGATTGTTATCTCGTTGACCGCAGACGCGAGCGTTCTGGAGCAACGCTTGTCATTGCGCGGGCGCGAAAGTGACAGCGAACAGGCGCGTCGGTTGGGCCAGGCCAAGACCCCTTTGCCTAAGGGGCTGGTCCGGGTGATCGAGGTCGACAATTCTGGTGCTCTGCAGGATACGGTGGCCATAATTTTGTCCCGCCTTCAGTTGGAAAGCGCATAGCGATGGATCAGGTGAAACCGTCCATCCTCGGCCTCGCCCATCAGGGCCAGATCCGCAATTCGAAAGGGCTTCGGCAAAAGCGGCCCCAGATGGTTTTCCAGGGTGCGCTGGACCGAATCCAGCACGGGCTTGTCCAACCTACCGCTCAAGGTGATGTGAAACCGAAACGCGTTCAGCACATAAGGGTAACCCCATTTGACCAAGTTGGCGTCCTGATCCGGTGTCAGTCTGGAGGCGCGGCGATGGTCAAGTTCAGCCGCCGACGGTGGGGACCGGAACATATCAAGCTCTTGAACACAGGCGGCGGCCAACGCGTTCAGCGCGGCTGTGTCGCCCAGTGGTCGCAGGGCCAGAAACCGGCCAAGGCGGGCAATCTCAAGACCCTCCATCATGATTGCGCATTGGCTGGCAGCAAGAGTGGCGCAGGCCACTTGCAACGCTGTGACGGATTGCCCCTCGCGCAGGCGGAACGGGGGTTTCATGGTCGCGTGCAGCCCGTATTTTCGCGGTACCTCCGTAACCGCAGCAACATCCACACCATCCAGCCCAGGATGGGCGACCGCGGTGCCAGCCTCCATGTCCCAGCCCAGCCAACGGGTTGCGAATTGCGTCCACTCCGCCGTGGCGGGTGGCGCAAAATAGATCGCGTATCGCGTGAATGTCACATTGGCCTCCTATTGCGTGGCCTTCCAATACCTCAAACTGTGTGAAGTTCAGATGACAGAAGAATTGATCCTTGCCAATGCCACGCTGATCCTGCCCGACGAAACCATTAACGGCAGCGTCCGGGTTCAGGGCGACAGCATCACCGAGATCGATACAGGCGCGGCGGTACCAAGCGGTGCAATCGATTGTGAGGGTGACTATGTCAGCCCCGGTCTGGTCGAGCTGCACACAGACAATCTGGAACGTCATATCCAGCCCCGCCCCAAGGTCGACTGGCCCCATGCGGCGGCAATTCTTGCCCATGACGCCGAACTGGCCAGCACGGGCATCACAACCGTGTTCGATGCGATGCGCGTCGGATCGATCCCGACTGGTCCGCGCTACGACAAATACGCACGTGGCCTGTCCCGCGAGCTGTGGCAGTTACGAGAGCAAGACGCCTTAAAAATCAGCCATTTCCTGCATTTGCGGGCCGAATTGTGTTCAGAAACGCTGGTCGAAGAACTGGATGAATTCGGCCTCGAGGACCGTGTTGGGCTGGTGTCACTGATGGACCACACGCCTGGTCAGCGTCAATTCCGTGATATCTCAAAGCTCGAAAGCTATCTGAAAGGAAAGCTGGGGTTGGAGGGCAAGGAATTCCAGCAGCATGTCGCGGACCTCAAGGCGATGAGGGACAGGAACGGCGAAAAGCACGAGGTGGAAACCGTAAAAGCGGCCAAGCGTTTTGGGGCCATGCTGGCCAGCCATGACGACACCACCCGGGAACAGGTACATGTGTCAGCGGGCCACGGTATCCGGCTGGCCGAATTCCCCACTACCGTCGAAGCGGCGCGGGCTTGCCATGATCACGGGATCAAGGTGATGATGGGGGCGCCGAATGTAATCCGGGGCGGGTCACATTCGGGGAATGTCTCCGCCAAAGAACTGGCCGATCTGGGACACCTGGATATTCTGTCATCGGACTATGTGCCGGCCGCATTGTTGCTGTCGGCGGCACGGCTGGGCGAGATGTGGGGCAACATGGCCCGTGGACTGCGGACCGTTACGATGTCCCCGGCGCAGGTGGTCGGGCTGGAAGACCGTGGCGAGCTGCGCGCAGGCGCGCGCGCCGACGTCATTCGGTTCCGGATGCGTGAAGGGGCGCCTGCCCTGAACGGAGTGTGGTCGCGAGGGCGACGTGTGGCCTGATCAGGCCCTGTAGAAAAGGTATCGGTCGGGTGCGATGGTCTCCGGTCCGGTGATCTGTTCAAACCCAACCAGTGGTTGGCCGGATATCAGCAGCCCACCGGGCAGCATGACCTGAGCGATCAGCGGGCTGAGCATCGCCGCCTCAGTCACATCATCCTGCTTGATACCGCGCCCGAAATCGTAATGTGCCAATGCTATTTTCGGGCCACCGGCTGCTAGTTTCTTTAACATAGGACCCGCTTCGCCCTGCAGAAAATCCTCTGCCGGAGGGGTGCTGGACGGGTGGCACTGTAAAACCCTGTCCATTACCCAGATGCGCCGGTCTGGTAGAATTTCACGTAGGTGATCATAGGTGCGGCCATTCCCCAAACCCATGTCCAGTATATCGCCGCTCGTATCTGTAATCTGATCGACCGCCCAGTTCAACCCGTCGCGTTGGGCCGTCAGGCGGCGCAGCATTGAATCCAATCGGCTCATTCGGGTCTCCGTGATTTATCGTTTTTTGGGGCGGTCCAGACGGTCGCCGGACCATCCAGAAACCGCGTCAGAATGTCCCGCGTAAAGGACCAGATATCTTCATCATGCACCAGGTGATGCGTCAGGATCCCAAACGGCTCGGTATTGTCCGCAGGCCCTTCGCGCCTGTCCCGCAGCAGAACTGTGGCCTGAGCGATCAGCTTGTCCCGAGGGGCCAACCCCCGTGACCCGCGCCAGTCGATCGGGTCCAGATGCGTGTTGACCTGCATAAGGCCAGGTGCCGCTATCTTTGCCTTTCGGGGCGTCGCAGTGGACAGGATTTGATATCCCAGGCCCGGCAGTTCCTGCACCATTTCTGAGGCGATACGGTTCCACGGCGGCACGAACATTGGGCACAGCTTGTCGGGAAACAGGGTCTGTAGCCGGGTCAGCCCGGCCCGTGCATCGTTGCGTATGTCCTGAAAGGGGCGATGCAGTCGAAACTCTGATTTCTTCTCGTTTGTCGGAGCGTGGTTTTGATGGGCCCAGCCATGGACCACCGGTATCAATGCGGACGAGCCTTCGACATGGGTAACCAGATCTTCATCTGCGTCACGCGGAATAATCGCCAGATGAACCGGCAGTTCCAGTGATGCGGACAGCGCCTCCAAACGTTCCAACTGTAGCGTGACACAGACCGCGTCATCATCCCTCCACCACAGCGGCAGGGACAGCCCGTCGCGCCGCCACATATCAAGCTCGGTCATCAGGGGCTGCCAATCACCGGTCATGGGCGTGATCCAAAAGTGATTGTACAATCTCGACAGATTTTGCAGCCCCGTCAAAACCCTGACCGGCACTTGGCCGCGCGGGGGCGGCCAGAACGGCCTCGACAGCCTGCGCCAGGGTATCTCCGGTCAACTTGTCGCTTGGCAATACGTCTATTGCGCTCAGCTTCGACAGGCTTTGGCCGCGCAAGGTCTGTTCGACTTCGCTTCCGTCGTCGAAGGGGATGAAAACCGAGGGTACGCCAGACTGCAGAATGTCCAACGCCGTGTTGTAGCCGCACATGCTGACCGATGCGGCAGCCAAGGGCAGCATTTGTCGAAAGTCCGGGCGCACCGGTTCCAGCGTGACAGGGGCGTCGCCAACACCTGCTGTCAGGCGTTCTATGCGTGCTGCGGAGTCCAGCCCGCCTACCAACAGGCGCCAGCGCCAGTTGGTCATCTTTCGTGCGGCCTCGATGGCTGCCCGAAAGATCGGCTCGCCCACCGATCCACCGCCAGCGCTTACCAGAATCTCACCTTTACCAATCCCGTTGAGATGCGGGGTCGGTGCCGTAGGGGCCACGAACCCGGTATAGAACAAGCGATGCGCCAGACGTTCCGAGACTGGCCAGCTTACATCCAGCGGGATCATGTTCTGGTCTGAATGGACAAGGACACCGTCAAAGAGGTCAAGAATGATTTCCTCGGTGCGCTGGGCTTTGGCAGGTTTGGACGGGGGCGCCAGTATGTCCCTGACAGATCCCAAAATAACCGGACGGGGACCCTGTGCGTGGGCCGCCTCCAACAGGGCGTCGAACTCATCCGCCAGAGATCTGCGGCCAAAGGGGTACAGCTCGGTGATCAGCGCATCCGGGGCAAAGCTCCGCAGCGCCTCTGTCAGGGCAACCTTGCGAGCATCGAAATAGGCAGCATCTGCGACCTCATCCGTTTGCGTCAGCAATCGCGTGAAATTGGTGCCGTCTGAGCGCAATGGCGGCAGCCCTAGCAAGTCGATCCCGGTATGGTCCAGCTGCGGCGCGGACATTCCGCCCGAGACCAGCAAGACCTTGTGACCCTCAGCGGCAAAGGCCCGGCCCAATGTAAGTGCGCGGCTCAGATGTCCGGTGCCCAGCAGATGGGTCACAACAATCATCACCCTCATATGCGGGTCTCCTGCCGGATCAAACGGATAGGGTCAGTTTCGGGGCGCATGGACTCCATGTCCACGATATAGAGGCGGTTGCGCTTGATCTTAAAGGGGGCGGGGCCGTCAAAATCCCATCCCCAGGCGCGGGCCAGAATGACCCGCATGATACCGATATGGCAAACGGCTACGGTATTTTCGCCAAGACTGGCAAGCCAAGGTTCCAGCCGCTGCCAAATTTCGCCGGGGCTTTCACCTCCGGGGGGTAGGAAACCCCAACCCCAATCCTCGATATGGCGATAACCGCTTGCGGGATCGGCAATGAGATCGGTGCCGTGCTGCCCCTCCCAAGCGCCCCAGTTCATTTCCGTGAGGGCCTCGGACTTCAACGGTTCGCGCCCTGAAACCAGTTGTGCCGTTTGGGCCGCACGCGCCAACGGGCTGGACCAGACCATAGCCTGATCCCAAGGGGAGGGCAGGGAATAGCATGCCAGTTCTGTCTGAGCCTGTTCATCCAATGGAATATCGCTGCGCCCCTGAATGCGCCCGGCGCGGTTCCAGGCCGTATGCCCGTGGCGCAATAGGGCGAGCTTGCTCATGTGGATGCCTCCAGCAAAGGATCAACAGCCGTCCAGAACCGATCAGTTGCATCGGGCATCAGGTGGCGCGCGGCTATATATGCGGCCGATTGGCTGCCTTGAGAAGACCGCAGTGCCGGATTGTCCAGAAGAGTGCGCAGCCTTGCGGCCAGCCCTTCGGGCCCATCCGCAACCGAAGGATAGTCGGATGGCATCAGCACATCCCGAACGCCCGGCCTGTCCTGTGCAACAACAGGGATGCCATGGGCCTGAGCCTCTAGATAGATCATGCCATAAGCCTCATTCACGCCGGGCCAGACCATCAGGGATGCGGTAGCATAAGCCTTGCGCAGCGCGTCGCGATCAAGCTGCCCCAGAAACCGGACTTTCGTGCCAAACTTGGCCATCAGCGCTTCGATTTCGGCGCGGGCGGGACCATCGCCCGCAATAGACAGGGACCAATCGCCCTGCAGGTGGCGCAGTGCCTGTTCAAGCACCCGGTAAGAGGCCAGCTTGTCGCCGTGTCGCATCATGCCCACGGCCAGCATCGGGCCATCGCAGCTAGAGGCCTGCGGCAGCGAGGAGGCGGGAAGAAACGGCGGAAGCTCGACAAGCGCCTGATTTCCGAACTGCTCGCGTTCCAGCGTGATGAGGTCATTGGCGGTGTGATAAAAGATCACCCGGGCCGCGTCGCAGGCCTGATGGGCCGCTTGGGCAAACCCTGACCATGGCCCCTGAAGGCGGCTGTAGGCACGGGTGCTTTCAAGCTGAACATAGGGTATGTTTCGCGCCGTACTTACACGGGGTCCAATCAGATCAGGGGCCTTGTAATAATTGTGATAGGTCACCCATAGCGCAGTGTCAGCAGGTAGGTCGTAGGTCAGGCGCAGCACCTCGGCATCAGCCTCATGGCGCAGCTTGGCCTGGACCTCTTTGTCGCCGTGCTTGTCGAATACGCGCAGGTCCGAGGCCAGATCCACCGCATCCCCTCGGGCTTGGATTGCAAGAAGAAGATTTCGTGCCATTTCCCGGTCCCCCGACGGCACCGGGCTGTTGGGGGATTTCATCGGGGCATAGAAGGCGATGCGCGGCATCAGCTCTTATGCGCGCCCAGCGCGCTTAACCTGGCAGACAAAAGCGCTATGCCCGGGTCCATGCGGAATTCGGCGATCAGGCGATCATAGGCAGCGCCCGCCATACCAGCAGCTTGTGCGGGGTTGGCCGCCAGCTTTGAGATCGCATTTGCCAGCGCGACCGGATCGTCGTCCGTCAGGACGCCATGCGTGCCTGTCTCGATAAACTCAGGAATCGCAGAAACGGGGGTCGAAAGGATTGGCAGATATTGCGAGGCGGCTTCCATCAACACATTGGGCAGGCCATCCCGGTCCCCATCTGCGGCGATCCGGCTGGGCAGAACAAACAGGTCTGCTGTGCGCATCGCGGCGATGACCTCGGGTTGGTCACAGGCCCCTTTCCAGGTGATGCGCCCGGACAACCCGGCCGATGCGGCCCGGTTCTGCAAGGTATCGCTCAGGCTTCCTCCGCCGATATGCGTCCAGTGCCAGTCAAGATCATCCGGCAGCATGGCAAATGCATCAATCAGGCGATCGAAGCCTTTCTTTTCGACCAACCTCCCAACGGACAGCATATGAAAAGGGCAGTCAGCTCTGCGCAAACTGCGTTCCGGCGGGGCGGGAAAGCGGCTCAGGTCCAGCCCGTGATAGATCAGTTCAACCTGTGCTGGATCGTCGGCGAGGCTGCGCAGATGCTGGGCGCCGATCGCGGTGCAGGTTGCACCAAAAGCTGCTCCGTAAGTGTCGGAGTGCAACTTTTCCGATTTTTCCCAGTCCGGTGACGTCCAGATATCTTTTGCATGGGCTGAAAAGCTCCACGGAAGGCCGCGCATGATCGCGGCATAGCGCGCGACCGACGAGGGCGTATGCATGAAATGCGCATAGAGAACCTGTGTGCTGGCGGGCAATTCCGCAGCCAGAACACAGGCCTGGCCGAACCGACGGATGCGGTTATGCGTGGGATCGCGGCGCAAATCAGCGCGCCAGACCTTATGGGCCGCGCCGTATCCCGGCAGACGCTGCGCTTGTTCGCGGGCAGCCCATATGCGCTGAGGTTCTTGATACAGATATTCCGGCAGATATCGAACCTGGCCACGAAACCTGTCGTGCAGCGGATGCCGTTTCACATCGGTTGGATGACGCAGGGACCAGATGTCGAACTGATGGCCTGCCTCTTGCAGAGCAACAAGTTCCTGCGCGATGAACGTTTCGGACAGGCGCGGCCACCCTTTGACCAGCACCGCCAGATTGGGCGCGCCTGCGGTCATCCGGTTGCCCGTTCCTGTTCCTGATTCAGCAATACCTCAATGCGCCCGGTGACATAGTCCAACCCGTCCAGCAGGCCCTGTTCAATGGCCTGAGACGGCAATGGCTGATGTGGTAGATCGCGAATGGCACGGACCATGGAATCGGTTGTTAGCCCGTCACGGAACTCGTCCAACATCCGGATCAGTCCCAGATCCTCGGCGCGTGAGGCACGGATCCACTGTTCCATACGCGGACTGGTCCGTGGAACAATGACGGCGCGTTTGTCAAAGGACAGGACCTCGCAGAACGTATTATACCCGCCCATACAGACAACGCCAGCCGCGCCGTGGAACAGCGTTTCGATCTGGGATTCAAAGCCGACGGCGGTCACACGCCCGTTCAAGGCGGCCACACGGGTTTCGAATTCGTCCCGCAGATCACCAGACAGGAACGGGCCATAGACCAATACCGCGCGTGGTGACAGGTCGGGGTCCTTTTCGTAAGCCGAAAGAACCAGGTTCACCATCGCCTTGCCGTCCCCACCACCACCTGGGGTAATCAGGATATAGGGCTGTTCCGGTGGGGTACCGATTGGCCCCAGATCACGACGCAAATAGCCAGTCCAGTGAATGCGCGACTGGGCCGCGTGATTCAGAGGCAGCCCTTTGGTCGGATCATAGATCGAACGCAGCCCGTAAACCCAGATTTCATGATAGAATCTTTCAGTCGCTGCAGTTGCCTCTTTCCGTTCCCACTCTGCGGCCAGAACTTCGGGTTCATCCAGAACATCACGCAAACCCAGCACCAGTTTGGTGCGCTGCGAGAGCAACAGGTTTTCGAGTGTTGGCAATAGCTCGCCGCGGAACCCGGTGGGTTCTTTGTCTACGATCAGAATGTCCGGGTCGAACTGCTGAACGGCGGTCTGAATCAACCCCGATCGCAACTCGGTCACCTCGTCGATCCCCATCCCGATTGTCTGAGACGCGTATGACCCGTCCGCCCGTTTGGTCACGCCAGGCAGACGCACGTGGTCGACCCTGCGCGGAAATGTGAACCGGCCAGCGACGGGCGATCCGGTCAGGATCAGGGATGATGCCGTTGGATCCGCCTGCGTAATTGCGGCGGCCAGTGCACGAGACCTGCGCAGATGGCCCAGCCCGAACGTGTCATGGCTGTAGAACAGGATCCGTGGCGCGCGGCCAGTAGTATCGTTTTGTCTTCCTAGGCTCATGCCTTCGCCTGTCTTAAGTGTCTTGGTGTCGGTCCGCGCATCGGCACCTGTTAGCTTATCGTCTTTCACCCGTCTTGCCAAAGGGCCTTGTGACCCGCCGACTGGAAGGGACTGCGTAAAACGTCAGCCATTCCTCTGGTAAGCCGCAAGGTGCCTTTTCGTTTTTGCGCAAAGACCTTAGCTGCTTGCCCGAAAGTGTATGCCCAGCCCGTCATATTCAGTTTTGAAGCGGATGAAAACATCCGATTCCAACTCATTGCACCCGGAACACGCCTGTGCACTTTATCGGGACCGCAGCGGCGCACAAATTGAAGTGTTCGGAAAGCTTCTGTAACCTGCCACAACATGCGACCCGGAAGCGAGAATTCATGAGATTTAACCTATTGGCTGCAATGGCCCTGTTCGTCTGGGTGGCTATGCTATCTCTGGGGTCGGAAGCGACGGCGCAGACTTCGCTTATACCCGGGTATGGCTCGGGGTCTGGCACGACATCCGAAGCAGATAAGGAAAGCGATCTGGCTGACGCGATCCGATCGGCCACCGAAGCGGGTGCAAGCGTCATTGTCATCGACAGCGCCGGTCAGCTTGTCTCATCCGGTGGCAATACCGCCTCGACGCACGACGATATCGCCCATGACCCGATGTCCGAAGGGTCACAGTTGATGAAGGCGCAAGAGCGGTTCTCGAAGTTCCGCGAGTCGATGGAGTCGCGCCTGCAGGCTTTGCCGTATTCGATCTTCGAAGTGCAATATGTTTTGCGAGAAACCAGCCCGGACGGCCGAATACAGACCTATGTCGAAGTGTTGGGCTGGAATATACTCTTCCTTCTTCTGGGGCGCTGGCTGTCGATAGAAATCTACGGAAAGCGTCTTGCAAAAAGGCTGGTGGTGGCGCGGTCAAAAGAAGATCCGCAGGGCTATCGCGAAAAAATGCCCTTTCTGGTCTTTCGCTTTTTCATGGGTGTTGGGGCCACGATCTTCGCGATGCTGATGGCCCTGATCGTGGGCTATCTGATCTTTGGCGAGGCTGAAGATCTTTCGATTCAGTTCACGACCACCGCCATATTTACGGCATTCTTTCTTGCACGCACAGTTTCCGATCTTTGGCGTATGGTGTTGTCTCCTTACCTCAGTCAGTACCGGCTGCCGCCCTTTTCCGACCGGGAGGCAAAACGCCTTTACGTCTGGGCCTCGGCAATCGCGACATATGATATCTCGGTAGTATTGTTTTCTACCTGGGTTGCGGATTTTGGTCTGAACTACAATGTCTATGCGATGGTCTATGGCGGTCTGACCATGTTTGGCGCCTTGGGCAATGTTCTGATGATTTTGTTCAACGCGCGCGCCATCTCGAACGCGATCCGAGGCGGGCGGTCAAAGGAACAGGTATCCTGGATTTTGCGCCTGATATCGATTGCCTGGGCTCCGGTCTTGGCAGTTTATATCGTGTTCAGCTGGTTCAAACTGGCTGTTGATCTGGTGCTTGAGAACGAGAATTCCATTCCGATTGTTGCCAGCAGCTATGCCATCTTCATGTCTGTGGTCATTGCCTATGGCGCGATGAACTATCTGCTTGAACGCTACTTCGTCCGCAATCGCCAGATTGAAGAGCTGAACACAGAGACTGGCGCCGGCGTTGAAGAGGATGAGATTCCCCAAACCCCGCAAGCTGAAAAGAGAAAGCACTCGATCGTCACCTATGAGGATCTGGCGCGACGTGTGGCCGGCATCCTGGCATTTGTCGTCGGGTTATATGCTCTGGTCGTAATATGGAATCCGGACGCAAGCTGGAGCGAAGACCTGCCTATTGAACGGGCTCTGGACGTGATGGTTATCCTGTTCATGGGCTATATCTTGTTCCATTTCTTTCGTGTCTGGATTGATACCAAGATTGCTGAGGAAGAAGACGTAGCCGGTGGAGAGGTTGAACTGGGCGACGAGGGCGGGGAAGGCGGGCAAAGCCGTCTTGCGACACTGCTGCCGTTGTTCCGCGGCGCAATTCTGGCGGTTGTTGTTGTGACCATCGTTCTGATTGTCCTGATGGAATTGGGTATCAATGTCAGCCCGCTGTTCGCCGGTGCCGGTGTCGTGGGTCTGGCCGTTGGGTTCGGGTCGCAAACGCTTGTCCGGGATATCTTCTCGGGCGCGTTCTTCCTGATGGATGATGCCTTCCGCAAAGGCGAATATATCGACATTGGCGATGTGAAGGGGACGGTCGAGAAAATCTCGGTCCGGTCGTTCCAGTTGCGGCACCATCTGGGCGCACTGAATACGATCCCCTTTGGCGAGATCAAGGTTCTTACCAACTATTCGCGTGATTGGGTGATCATGAAGCTGCCCCTGCGGGTGACCTATGACACCGATGTCGAAAAAGTACGGAAACTCATCAAGAATTTGGGCCAAGAGCTTTTGAGCGATCCGGTGATTGGGGATAATTTTATCCAGCCGTTGAAATCGCAGGGCGTGATCGAAATGCAGGATTCGGCGATGATCATTCGGGTCAAGTTCATGACCAAGCCGGGCGATCAGTGGCTGGTGCGTAAGAAGGTCTATCAGGATATCCGCGAATTGTTTGCCCGCGAAGGGATCAAGTTTGCGCATCGTGAGGTGACCGTCAGGCTTGCCGACGGAAAAGAGGCCGAAAACCTGACACCGCAGGAACGCGAAGCGGTGACCGGTGCAGTGCATGCGGCCATCGACGAGGATTATCTGGACGATATCGGTCCTGGAGGCGACGACCGCTAGGGACCGCTCCCGCCTCTTTGGGCTGCGTCTCTGACGAGACCCCTTCCAAAGCGTTGGGCCGGACCGCGCGGCTGCCGGCGAGGGCGTAGGCGTAGGGCTATGACCAGGTGGCGCTCGACGTGCCCAGTTTGCTTGCGGGCAGGTCCCACGACATCTGGGCCGGACCAACCGAGAGCGCGGGCTTCAACCTGTGGCCAGGTCCCCATCCAGAGGTTTCGGTTTTGGTCGTGAAATCCGCAGGAACCGAAGCGCCAATTTCTGTCTTGGTGTCGAACTTGCCTAGAATGGTCAGCAGGTCAGCCGTGCGTGCCAGCGACAATCGGGCCTGCATGATCGGCGCACCCATCGCGGCTTCGGACAATGCTGACAGGACGGCGGCAGCCATCAGATATCCAGTCGCGTGGTCCAGCGCCTGCACCGGCAGGGGTGTCGGCTTGTCTGCACCGGCCCATACCCGACCTGCATCGGCAATCCCGCTGCTCATCTGTACGAGGCTGTCAAATCCGCGCCGCGAAGACCAAGGGCCTTGCCAGCCATAGGCATTCAGCGTGACTTCTACTCTGTTCGGGGCAATCTCGTCCCGTTTGGCTTGGGTGAGGCCCAGCGCGTCCAATGCGCCAGGGCGGTAGCCATGAATGAAAACATCCGCCTGAGCCAGCAACGCGTGAAGTGTCTTGGCACCTTCCGGCGATTTCAGGTCAAGATAGGCGCAGCGCTTGCCCAGGGAAATGTCCGGGATCACACCGGGTTCATCCCAACCCGGAGGATCAATGCGCAGGACCTCTGCCCCGAACCCCGCCAGAGTTCTAGTTGAAACCGGACCGGCCAGAACGCGGGTCAGATCAAGCACGCGCAGACCTGCCAGCGGGCGCTTGGCCGTTGCCTGTGGCCGATTGCGAAGCGTAATCTGTCGGGGTTTGTGCCACCCGATCAGCGGATCTCGTGAAACCGCGCGCCCCTGTGGATGATCCTGCCATTCCCCGCGGCTGCGCATGGCGGCTGCGACACCGCCCTCGGCCACGATAGCGTTTTCAAGACTGGCCGCCGACAAGGTTGCAACGGCTTTTGTAACCGCGTCCCGATCTCCTTTGACCTTCAGGACTTTCAGGGCGGCCGCACGGTGCTGAGGCAGGTTCGTGTGCAACCTGATCCAACCGTCATTGGCAAGGTAGTCACCGGCGATGCTGTCCCAGAGGTTGGGCATTTCCCAGCCATCGGGTTTGAAAGAATATCCGTACCAGAGAGACGCCAACCGGTGATCAACCAAAATCTCGGGCGGGCTTTGGGTCAGGTTCAGCGCGCCCATCAGGCGTGCCAGTTCCTGACCAACAGCCGCAAAGCTGGCGGTCGCCAGTTCGGAGACTGCATACACGCTGGGTCGCGCTCCGGTGCCGGTTGTCCGATACCCTTCGGGTGATGGCAGTACGGATAACAGCGTCATTGCTGATACGGATCCAGGCTGTCACGAAGCCCGTCACCCAGAAAGTTGAATGCCAGCACGATGACAATGATCGGCAGCATCGGGATGGCCGTCCAGGGGTAGATCTCGATCGAGGCAAGGTTCTGCGCATCGTTCAGCATCACACCCCAGCTGACGGCCGGGGCGCGCAGCCCAAGCCCAAGGAAGCTGAGCGCCGTTTCGCCCAGGATCATTGCCGGGATCGACAGGGTTGCCGATGCGATCAGGTGCGACATGAAGTTGGGTAGCAGGTGTTTGCGGATCACCCGGCCCGAGCTTGCTCCCATCATTTCGGCTGCACGTACGTATTCTTCTTCGCGTAGCGAAAGGAATTTGGCACGAACAGATCGCGCAAGGCCAGGCCAGTCGAGAATCCCCAGGATAATCGAGATGATGAAGAATACCGCGACCGGGCTCCAATTCGAGGGGACCGCCGCTGATAGCGCGAGCCAAAGGGGCAATTCAGGTAGTGAGCGCAGAATTTCGATTATACGGTTAATCACCCAGTCGATTCTGCCGCCAAAATATCCCGCAATCGAGCCGAACAGGATACCAAGAAAGAAGGACACCGAAATCCCGATCAGACCCACCGTCAATGACAGCTGGGCGCCAAAGAGGATACGGCTGAATACATCACGGCCCAGCCGATCCGACCCCCATAGGAACAAAGTCGCGTCTTCAGGTGCGCAGAACAGATGCGTGTCCGACTTGATCAGACCCGCCAGCTTGTACTCGGCCCCTTCGCAGAAAAACTTGATTGGCCGCGGGGTGTCGGTGTCGGCGACAAACTTCCACTGGAAGGTCTCCAGATCCGCCTCGGCCACCATCGAATAGACATAGGGGCCGATGAATTCGCCCTCATGGAACCAGTTGATGCTCTGCGGCGGGGCATAGAGGTGCTCGTCATTACGTTCATTCGGGCCATAAGGCGCGATGAAACCCGCAAAGGGCAGCATGAGATAGCACAGCAACAGGAAGACGCCGGAAATCAGGCCCAGCTTGTGGGTTCGGAATTTGCGCCAGACCAGAATCCAGTTCGGAGCATCCAAATCGGCGCGCTCAAGTTGTTGCAGGGCGGCATCGGGATCGAATGGTGCGTCGTCGACATAGCGACCATCAGGATGTTGGGTCATGCTTCACGCCCCTCATATCGGATGCGCGGGTCCAGCATGACCAGCAGAATGTCAGAGATCATCGTACCGATCAGTGTCAGCAAAGCCACAAACATTAGGATGAAGGCGGACAGGAACTGGTCCTGGGTTTTCAGCGCGGTCAGCAATGTCGGGCCGATTGTCTGAAGGCCCAGAACAACCGATACCAGAACCGAACCGGACACCATCGAAGGCAGCAGGTTTCCGATATCCGCGACAAAGGGGTTGAAGGCCACGCGCAGCGGGTATTTGGTCAGCATCCGCGACGGGGCCATGCCTTTGGCGATTGCGGTTTCCACATAGGGTTTGCCCAGCTCATCCAGCATATTCGCCCGTAGTCGCTGCATCATCGCCGAGGCGCCAGATGTGCCGATCACAAAGGTCGGTACGATCAAATGGACGAGGATGGATTTCAGCTTTTCCCAACTCATCGGCAGCCCTTCAAAGGACGGGTCCATCAGGCCTCCGATTGGTAGGTTGAAATAGCGGTGCCCATAGTAGAACAGGATCAGTGCCAGTAGAAAGTTCGGCGTTGCCAGACCCAAATAGCCCACAAAGGCCGAGGTATAGTCGATCCAGGTCCGCGACTTCGCGGCTGCAAGGACACCCAGTGGCAAGGCCACCGCATATACGAACAGGATGGCGGCCAGATTGACCACGACGGTCAGCCACAGCGTGTCGCCCACGATTTCTGCGACCGGGCGGTCAAATTCAAAGGACCAGCCGTAGTTGCCTTGCACCAGCCCATCGAACCCATGCGGGCCGGGCCAGAAACCGATCCAGATCAGATATTGTTCCCACATGGGGCGATCCAGCGCATATTCCGCGCGCAGGAATTCTGCCTTGGCCACACCCGCCGATTGTCCGGACGCCTGCAGTTCCGCGATCTGATTGCTGAGATAGTCGCCCGGGGGCAGGTTGATAATCACGAATACCAGAACCGACACCACAAGAAGGGTCAGCAGCATCGTGAAAAAGCGATAGACTGCATAGCGCAGCATGACCATGTGGCTGCTCCTGATCAGTCGGCGAAAAAGAATTCGTCCGGCCGGTGAATTCCGAAATGTGCGCCGGGTTCCCAGGCCCACATGGCCTGCTCGGGGACGTTGCGCAGGCGGTTCGATACGACGATAGGCTGAGGCGCACCGTTCAGAATGCCAATGGCATAAAGTTGGTCAGCGTGGATTTTCAGCATCTCATCCCATGCGGCCTTGCGTTCCTCATCAGTCGAGGCGACCTCCCAGTTATGGGCCAGTTCCATCAGGCGCTCGGCCTCAGGCATATCGGGTTTCTCGCCAACATCGCCTCCAGTCTGATAGTACTGCCCCCATTTTGGCCAGGCCAAAAACACCTGATCGGTAGGGGCAAGATAAGCTGGTGAGGTGTGGTGTTGCGGGATGCCGTCATCCCAGCCGAACCAGACGGACGCCATTGTGCTGCCGGCAAACACTCGGTTGCGCAGAATGTCCCTGTCCAATGGGCGCATAATAAGATCGACGCCAATGTCGCGCCATGTGTCCGTGACGATTTGCAAGGCGTTTTCGACCTCTTGCCGCTCACCTGCGGTTTCGATGACCAGCTCCATCGGGCGGCCATCGGGCAACAGTCGCGTGCCGTCTTTGTCGCGCTCGGTCAGGCCGGCCTCGTCAAGCAGCGCATTCGCCAATTCGATGTCGTACTGTGCCCATGCCTTTGCGTTTTCTTCGTTGAAGAAGGGCGAAGCGGGCAAGACCGACATCGCGGCGGGATGGGCCAGTTTGAAATACAGCGCCTGATTTATCGTTTTGCGGTCGATTGCCAGAGACAGCGCGCGACGAACACGCGCGTCACGCAAAACGGCACGCCATGCTTCGTCTTCGTAGTTCAGATTGGGGTAAATCGCGATCTGTGAGGCCACCCCGGTTTTCCACAGCAAGGTTTTGTAGTCTCCACCAGCCTCGCCCTTTTTCAAGATCGAAGCGTCGCGGAACGCCAGTCCGCGCCCTTGTAGATCGGATTCGCCAGCATTGGTTTTTGCAGCAACCAGACCCCCGGCCACGATCTCCATCTCGACCACGTCGATATAGGGAAGCTGCACCCCATGGCTGTCGATGCGATGAAAATAGGGATTGCGAACAAAGTTGTGACGGATCTTTTTGCCCGAACTTGCATTCAACCAGGGCTGCAAAGTTGGCAACTCGTGGTTGTCAAACTTGTAAAGGTTGTCGAGTTTGTTGTGTAAAGCTGCCCAGCTTTTGACGCGGGAATCTTCAACCTGAAAGGCAAGCTTTTCTGCGTCAGCGTATTTCTCGTGGTACTGTTTCAGGAACTCGGAAGGGCGGTAGATGAAAGGCGGGCGCGCTTGTGCCAGAGCCTGCAGGAAGCCGGGGTTGGGATCTTCCCATTCAAACACAACGGTCGTTTCATCGGGGAAGGTCACGGTCGGAGTCTTGCCTTCGACGATCAGAAAATCCGGTGGTCCCGACGGGCTGAGCAGTTCGTTATTTGCCACATCCTCCCACCAGTATCGGAAGTCCTCGGAAGTGAACGGAGAGCCATTCGACCATTTGTGACCTTCACGCAGGTTGAGGGTGTATTTGCGGTTGTCATCGTTCTGGAAGGATTCAAGTAGGTCTGGAACGACCTGATAGGTCTGGTCGAAGCCAACAAGGCGGGCATATCCGTAAACCACCATCTGCCGGATGTCTTTGGACCGAGTAATCATTGTGCGCAAAGTGCCGCCCTGTTTGCCGAATTCCCTGCCTTTTGCAGCAAGATCCACAATCAGGGGTTCGGCGGGGATTCGGTCCTGTATGGGCGGAAGGTTCCCCGCATTCACTTCGGTTTCCCAGAAAGTACTTTCTTGCAGCTCGGGCAAGTCTGCCGTGGCGGGCAGGGCCCATGTTGCGGCCAGCGCAACGGCCAGTAACAGCGGGCGAGTGGTCTTAAACATGGCATCGTACCTTATGGCCGGGCTCCATCTCTACCAATGAAGGTACCACGGAGTCGGTAAATCGGAAGGCGTCATCCCAACTGTCAGGTGAACCAGCACCCAAAGCAACCAAATTCAGGTCGATGGGGCGGTTGATGTCGGGCTCTGGTTGCGCAGCAATCAGTGCCTTGGTGTAAGGGTGACGAGGGTTGTAAAACAGTGTCTCGGGCGGGGCCTGTTCCACGACAAGCCCACGACGCATCACAGCAACTTCGTCGGCAATGCGTGCAACAACCGCAAGGTCGTGCGAGATGAAGAAATACGACAAATTCAGGCTGTCCTGCAAATGTTCCAGCAACGTCAGGATTTGTTCCTGAACCGATACGTCCAGAGCCGAAGTGGGTTCGTCACAGACAATAAGCTGAGGGTCGAGCATCATTGCGCGGGCAATCGACAGGCGCTGTCTTTGGCCGCCGGAAAAAGCATGGGGATAGCGTTTCAGCATATCGGCGTTCAGGCCAACACGTGTCAGCATCTCGGCCGCTTTTTCGCGCTGCTCGGCGGTCGATCCGATACGGTGAATCTCCAACGGTTCGGTCATCGCATCCTGAATGCGCATGCGAGGGCTGAGAGAGCTGTAGGGATCCTGAAACACCATCTGCGCCTTGCGCTGAAACGCGGTGCGCTGGGTCCGGGTCATCTTGTGAACGGTGATCGCTTCTTCATCGGGGGAGGTTCGAAACAGAACCTCTCCGCCCGGATCAGGCGGCTCAGCCCCTAGTGCGATGCGGGCAGCCGTAGTTTTGCCCGAGCCGCTTTCGCCGACGATCGCGAGCGTCTTGCCCCGCGCGAGGTTCAGATCGACTCCGCGGCAGGCATAGATCAGGCGTTCGCCCTGCCAGCCCTTGCTGGATCGCATCGTATAGGTTTTCGACACGGCCTTCATCTGAAGGATCAGATCTTCGTCGGGCATCGGGATGCCAACCGCGTCCTGATCCGGAATCTCGGGCGCGGCGTTGAACAACTGTTGGGTATAGGGGTGAGCAGGGCTGGTCAGGATCGGTGCCGCAGCTCCAGCCTCCATCACGCGGCCTTTGTGCATGACCACGACCTGTTCGGCCATATTGGCGACGACCCCCAAATCATGGGTCACAAGGATCAGCGCCATTCCCGTTTCACGCTGAAGCTCTTTGATCAGCCCCAGCACCTGGGCCTGTGTCGTAACGTCCAATGCTGTCGTCGGCTCGTCCGCGATCAGTAATTCCGGTTTGGAAACCATGGCCATAGCGATCATGGCGCGTTGGCGCATCCCGCCGGACAGCTCGAACGGGTAAGAATCATAGGCGCGCTGAGGGTCTGGAAAACCCACGCGTTCGAACTGTTCCAGAACCGTTTTGCGGGCCTGTGCCTCGGAGGCGTTGCGATGCAGCCAAAGAACTTCGCTGACCTGATTGCCAATTTTGTGCAGGGGAGAGAGCGAGCGCATCGGCTCTTGAAATATCATCGAGATCCGATTGCCGCGAATGCCGCGCATCTGACGCTCGCTGATCTGGGTCAGTTCCTCCATGCCTTTGGAATCATTCAGAGTAATCGTGCCGCTTCGAATTTGGGCTGCTCGGGGAAGAATGCGCAACGCAGCCCGGCATGAGATCGTTTTCCCCGACCCTGATTCACCCACAAGCGCAAGTGTCTGTCCCGCTTCGACGTCGAAGTTGACGCCTTGAACCACAGACTCTCCGGCACCAAATCCGATGCTGAGGTCCCGGACAGACAACAACGCAGTCATGCGGGTATTCCACCCGTTAGGCCGTAGCTCGGCATAGGCTTGATCAACTCCCTGTGTTTTTTGTCGCAGTTTCGCGCGGTTGTGCCTGTATAGTCAAACCCGTTCTTAGGGTGAAATGTCGCGAAAACGTGAAACTGAGGCCGATTTGCCTACACAATGCCTTGAGGATTTGTCATCACATGCGATGTCGGTCACAGGTTATGTGTCGTCAAATATCAAGGAGAGATTTCCCAGTGCCCGATCCCCAAAGCCGTCTTGACCTGTTCATCGACCGCATGGTGTCCCAGCGCGCCTGCCTAGACCATGCCATTGCACAGACAAGCACCATGTCCGGTCCGGTGTTCGAGCTGGGGTTGGGCAACGGCCGCACCTATCATCACATGGTTCAGTACATTCAGAACCGTCCGGTCTATGTGTTCGAGCGCGCCGTGGCCTCTCATCCGGACTCTACCCCGCCCGAGGATCTGGTGATTCTGGGGGATGTGCGTGAGACTCTGCCTGCGGCGCTGGAACGGTTTGGGGCGACGGCCAGTTTGATCCATGCGGATCTTGGCGGCCATAACAGGGACAAGAACGATGCTTTCGCGCGGTTGGTTTCCCCCCTGATAGAACCGTTGTTGGCAGAAGGTGGGCTGATGGTGTCCAGCGACCGGATGTACTTCGAAAACCTGACCGAGATGCCCTTGCCTGAGCATGCGGTAGACGGACGTTGTTTCATCTACCGCCGCTGAGTGCGAAAGGGTTGCCAAATGCTTTTCTATGATTGCACGACCGCTCCAAACCCGCGCCGCGCGCGCATGTTCATCGCAGAAAAAGGGCTGGAGATTGAAACGCGCAATATCTCGATTGCAAAGGCGGAACAGTTGGATGACGCTTTCCTTGCAGTAAACCCCAATGCGACGATCCCTGTTCTGGTGACGGATGAGGGCGCAACGCTGACCGAAAACCTGGGCATTGCCGCCTATCTTGAGGCGCGCTTTCCCGAACCACCTTTGATGGGACGTACGCCAGATGAAAAGGGGCTGGTCCTGATGTGGAACAGCATTGTCGAGCAGCAGGGTGGAGTGCCTATTGCTGAGGCTCTGCGCAACACCCATCCCGCGTTCAAGGATCGGGCGGTTCCGGGCCCGGCGAACTATGCCCAGATTCCCGAGCTGGCACAGCGTGGCATGGACCGGGTTGGCCGGTTTTTCGATTTGCTTGAAACGCGGCTGAAGGATAGTGCGTTTGTTGCGGGGGCTGAGTTCACGCTGGCCGATATCTCGACCTTTGTGTTCGTTGACTTTGCCCGCGTGATCAAGATGCGGATTCCACAGGAAAATACCGCGACGCTGTCTTGGTTCGACAAGATCGCATCGCGTCCAAGCGCACAGCTTTAATGCGTTGAAATTGAGCTGTCTGAACTTGCACACCTGGACTGTACAGAAATGTCTAGACAGGTGTGAACAGTATCACTAGCGTCTCCCTCGAGTCATGCAGGGGAGAGCATAATGAAATCTCAGTATCGCGTTGTGGTCATCGGTGGCGGCGTTGTGGGCGCCTCGGTTCTGTATCACTTGGCCAAATTCGGCTGGTCAGATGTGGTCATGCTGGAACGGCGGCGGTTGGCGTCGGGATCGTCCTGGCACGCGGCGGGCGGTATTCACGCGCTGAACGCGGATCCGAACATGGCATCGCTGCAGGCCTATACAATCGACCTTCTCAGCGAGATCGAAAAGGAATCCGGGCAGAATATCGGCCTGCACATGACTGGTGGTCTGACTTTGGCTGGAACGCCCGAGCGGTGGGAGTGGCTGCAGGCCAACTATCGTACCTTCCAGTCCATCGGCATCGATGATTGCGAATTGCTGACCCCACAAGAGGCGCAGAGGCGCTGCCCCATCATGTCGACCGACGGCGTGTTGGGCGCGATGTGGGCCGATCGAGAGGGCTATATCGACACGACCGGTACGGTTCAGGCCTATGCAACTGCCGCCAAGAAACGCGGTGCCGAGTATTACGAGGAGACCAAGGTCGAGGAATTGATCCAGACCGATGATGGCTGGCAGGTCGTGACGGACAGGGGCACAATAACTTGCGAGCACGTGGTCAATGCCGCGGGGCTTTGGGCCAAGCAGGTCGGGCGCATGGCTGGGGTTGAGCTGCCAGTGTCGCCGCTGAAACATCACTATCTGATCACGGATACAGTACCCGAAGTGGCGGCGGCGGATTTTGAGATGCCAATGACCGTGGACCTCGAGGGGTTCACCTATATGCGGCAAGACCAAAAGGGCGTTCTGGTCGGTATCTATGAGGTCGACCATGAACATTGGGCCATGGACGGCGCGCCGTGGAATTATGGCGAGGAACTGTTTCAGGAGCAGCTTGACCGGATCGAGAATGAACTGACGTTGGGCTTTGAACGCTATCCGTCGATCCAGAATGTCGGCATCAAAACCTGGGTCAACGGGGCGTTTACATTCTCGCCCGATGGTAACCCGCTGGTCGGGCCGGTTCCAGGCAAACGCGGGTATTGGACCGCCTGCGCTGTCATGGCCGGGTTCCTGCAGGGCGGCGGCGTTGGCAAAACGCTGGCTGAGTGGATGATCCATGGCGAGCCCGAGGCCGATGCATGGCCGATGGACATTGCCCGCTATGGCGATTTTGCCCAGAACAAACGCTATATCCGTGAAACCACCGGGCAATTCTATTCCCGCCGTTTCGTGATGACATATCCGAACGAACAGCTGCCTGCCGGTCGTCCGCTGAAGATGGCGCCAGCTCATGACGCGATGACTGAAGCGGGATGCAAATGGGGTGTCAGCTGGGACCTTGAGGTGCCGCTGTACTTCGCGCCGAAAGGGTTCGAGGAAACGCCGACCCTCAAGCGATCAAACGCGCATGACATCGTGGCCAAGGAATGCAAGGTGATCCGCGAGGGCGTCGGCCTGATGGACATCTCTGGCTTTTCCCGGTTCGAGGTCACCGGGCCAAATGCCGAGCTGTGGCTGGATCGCGTGATGGCTTCGAAACTGCCCGCGCCGGGACGGGCCAAGTTGGCACCAATGCTGGGTGAGAATGGGCGGCTAAAAGGGGATCTGACCGTTCTGAATTGGGGCGATGGCACCTGGTGGATCATGGGCAGCTATTACCTGCGCGCCTGGCATATGCGCTGGTTCGACGATCATATGATCGACGGCGTTGAAATCCGCGATCTGGGTGAGGAATATTGCGGCTTTGGTCTGGTCGGCCCGAAATCACAAGAGGTGATCGAGAAACTGGCCGAGCAGGACATCTCGGGCCTGAAGTTCATGGGCTGTGGCGATTTCGATATTGGCCTTGTTCGCGCTCGGGTCGCGCGCATGTCTGTCACGGGTGAAAAGGGCTATGAGATCAACTGTCGCTATGGCGATCACATCAAGCTGCGCCGGATGCTGCTTGAGGCTGGGGCCGACGCGGGCATCCGGGAATGCGGCTTCAACGCAATGCTGTCGACGCGGCTTGAGAAAAGCTTTGGCATTTGGTCGGCGGAATTCACTCAGCTTTATACGCCGGGCATGACCGGCATGGATCGCTGGATCGACTGGGACAAAGACTTCGTTGGTAAAGAGGCCGCGATTGCCGAACGCGACGGCAATGGCCCCGCGCAGGTTCAGGTGACGCTTGAGGTCGATGCTCTGGACGCAGATGCCAGCGGATACGAACCTGTCTGGTCAGGGGCAGAGCACGTGGGTTTTGTCACCTCGGGCGGCTATGGCCACTACACCGGCAAGTCCCTGGCGATGGCGCTGGTCAATCGTGACAAGGCCGCACCAGGCACTGAACTGTCTGTCCATGTGGTTGGGGTCGAACGACCTGCGCGGGTCATCGCGCCGTCGCCCTATGATCCACAGGGCAAAGCGATGCGGGGTTGAGCGTGTCGGCCAGCGATCAGGGACGCAGGCGCAGACGGCGCGGCGTGGATGCCGCGCCGCCGCCCGGTCGGGATATCAACTATCGCCAGCTGAAAAATCCTTTTCCACTGATGGAGGTCTTTCCCGCAGACCAGATCGCCGACATGCACGAAACCGCGCTGCGCATCTTGCAAGAGCTGGGTGTGAAAGTTCTGCTGCCCGAGGCGCGGAATATCTTTGCCAAAGCCGGCGCGCGCGTAGATGCCGATAGCGAGATGGTCTATATCGGTCGCGATATGGTCGAGGCTGCGGTGGCCTCGGCGCCGAAATCCATTGCCTGCCGGGCCGGTGCTCGGCAGAGGGATTTCACATTGGAACTGGGCAGCCTTGTGTTCCAACCGGGGGCAGGGGCGCCGAATGCCACTGATCTGGAACGCGGACGTCGCCCGGCGACCGGGCAGGACTATCTGGAATTTCTGAAGCTCACCCATCATTTCGACGTCTTTCAAATGATCTCGCCGCAGGTCGAACCGCAGGATGTGCCGACCCCTCTGCGGCATTATTTCACCACGCAGGCGCAGATGGAGCTGACAGACAAGTTCCCATTCTTCTTCTCGCGCGGAACGCCGCAGGTGATGGATTGCTTTGAGATGCTGACGACCGCGCGCGGCCTGTCGGATGACGAATTTAGGACCCACCCGCACAGCTATACGATCATCAACACCAACAGCCCGCGCACGCTGGACATACCGATGGCGCAGGGGCTGATCGACTTTGCGCGCCACGGGCAGATGTCAATCATCACGCCCTTTACGCTGATGGGGGCGATGGCACCGATCACGGTGGCGGGGGCCATCACCCTGTCCCATGCCGAGGCGTTGGCCGCACTGACTCTGACGCAATTGGCGCGTCCCGGTGCGCCTGTGTGCTATGGCACTTTCACCAGCAATGTGGATATGAAATCCGGTGCTCCGGCCTTTGGAACGCCCTCGCATTTTCAGGCCTCACTCGCGGCCGGGCAGTTGGCGCGGCATCTGGGCCTGCCGTGGCGCTCGGCTGCGGGGTCGGCTTCAAACATCAATGATGTGCAGGCGGCAAATGAAAACCAGTTTGGCCTGTGGGGGTGCCTGATGGCCGGGGCAACGGTGATCATTCACTCGGCGGGATGGCTAGAGGGCGGATTGACCGTGTCCTTTGAAAAACTGGTTTGCGACGCCGAAGTGTTGAACATGGTGGCCGAGCTGTGCGCCGGGGCGCAGGCTGGCGAAGCTGAAATTGGGTTCGACACTGCGCTAAGCGAGGTTGAGCCCAGCGGACATTTCTTTGCATCCAGCCAGACGATGGTACGCTACAATACAGAATTCTATGAACCGCATGTCCATGATTATGCCAATTTCGGCACCTGGGCCGAGCGTGGATCGTTGGACGCAAACAGTCGTGCGACCGGTGTGTGGAAGGAAATCTTGGCCAATTTTCAGCCACCTGAGCAAAACAGCGACCAGATTGGCGCGCTGAAAGACTTTATTGCCAAACGTACCGAAGAGGGCGGCGCGCCGCCGGAGAGTTAAATGAATACGAAACCCATCCTGCACCGGGACGACCCGGAAGCTGAACCGCTGATCGGCAATATCAAGGTCACGCGCGACGACTGGCTGAACGTGGCGTTGGATGTGCTGATCTCGGACGGGGTCGATCAGATCAAGGTGATGAATCTGGCGGAACGGATGGCCGTGTCTCGGTCGTCCTTCTATTGGTACTTCAAATCGCGCCAGGAACTGCTGGATGCTCTTCTGGCACGGTGGCAGGCCACCAATACCGCGGCATTGGTCGCGCAGGCCGAAGCTCCGGCAAAGACGATAACCGGTGCGGTGTGCAATGTGCATCGCTGTGTCGTCAATACCGACCTGTTTGACACCGCGCTGGATTTCGCGGTGCGCGACTGGGCGCGCAAATCGGGCAAGGTGCGGCGCGCGCTGGACCAGTCTGACGCCCGACGGTTGCTAGCGCTGCACGCCATGTTTGCCCGCTTTGGCTATTCCGAGGTCGAGGCGGAAACCCGCGCGCGCGTGCTGTATTACATGCAGATAGGATACGATCTGGCGCAGCTGAATGAACCGATGTCCACGCGGATATCAATGGTGCCGCATTATCTATATGTCTTCACCGGGGTCGAGCCGAGGCCAGAGGAAGTGGAAGAATTCAGCGCCTATTCGCGCCATCACTGGAAAGGAGAGCCATCATGAGTCAACCAGATGCAATCATCATCGGAACAGGCGTGATCGGGGCGGCCATCGCGTTCGAAATGGCCAAGGCCGGGTGGAAAACCGTATCTCTGGACCGGAACGCTCAGGTTGGCCATGGCTCAACCGCCGGGTCCTGCGCGATCATCCGGATGCATTATTCCACCTTTGACGGCACGGCATTCGCCTGGGAAGGCTATCATTATTGGCGCGACTGGGCCGAGTATCTTGGCCTACCGCAAGGCGCCGATCTGGCCCAATTCCGCGAAACCGGCTGTCTGGTCATGAAGACCGAGGCGAACGGGCTGCTGGAAAAACACATGAAGAACAGTTCCGCGCTGAATTGCCCGTTCGAGGAATGGTCCCCCGAACAGGTCACCGACCGGCTGCCGGTCTATTCGCAGGACAGTTTTGCCCCCGCTCGTCGCATGGATGACCCCGAGTTTGGGCAGCCCAACGGACGCAAGATGCAAGGCGGCGTTTACTGGCCTCAGGCCGGGTATGTCACCGATCCGGCCCTATCGGCACAGAACCTGATGGATGCCGCCAAACAGCACGGGGCCGAAGTGCGAACCGGGGCCGAAGTGGTCGAGATTTTGACTGATGGCGGGCGAGTTTCTGGTGTCAGGTTGGCATCGGGAGAAGACATTCATGCGAAAGTTGTGGTTAACGTAGCCGGGCCGGGTTCGGCCATCATCAACGGGATGGCCGATGTTCTGGATGACATGACCATTCAGACCCGCCCCTTGCGCCAAGAGGTCGTTCACGTCCCTGCGCCCGAGGGGTTTGACTTTGAAAATGACGGCACAATCGTGTCGGACAGCGATATCGCCTGCTATTGCCGGCCAGAGCATGGCAACCACATCCTGGTGGGCTCGGAAGACCCCGAATGCGACCCACATCAATGGTGCGAAGATGACGTAACCTATAATCGTGACTTTACCGACCAGTGGACGACGCAAGCGATGCGCTATGCCCAGAGAGTGCCCAGCCTTGGCATCCCTTCCAAGACCCGCGGTGTGGTGGACCTGTATGATGCGTCTACGGATTGGATTCCGATCTATGACAAATCCAGCCTTCCCGGTTTTTATATGGCCTGCGGATCCAGTGGAAATCAGTACAAGAACGCGCCGATTGCAGGCAAGATGATGACGGCGCTGATCGGGTATTGCGAAGACGGGGCGGATCATGACAGTGCGCCGCTACAATTTGAACTGCCCTATATTGGACGCACAATCGACGTCGGTTTCTATTCCCGCAAGCGCCCGATCAACAAAGAAAGCAGTTTTTCCGTTTTGGGCTAGCCGACACGTCCTGATGCACTAGCATTCACGGGATCGAGTTGAGCCCGGACGCATAATGACCAAATCGAAGAACAAGGTTCTGATCCTCGGCAGCGCCCCCACCGCGCTGCGTGCGCGGGACTGGGCGCGTACGCCGTTCACGCATATCGTCGCTATCAACAATGCCTGGCGGGTCCGCGCAGACTGGGATTTTCTGATCCACCCCGAGGATTTCCCGACCAAGAACATGCCCACATCTGTCAGTGACATTCAGCGTATAGTCACTGCAAATGAATACGTTCCGATACAGAACGATTTCGGTGGGTTTGTCTATGCCGGGGGTACGATGGCCTTTACCGCCGGATACTGGGCTTTGTCTGCATTACAGCCCTCGGTTCTGGCTTATTGCGGTTGCGATATGATCTATTCCGGACAGGGTCGGACGCATTTCTACGGCAACGGAGCCGCAGATCCGTTGCGACCCGATGTGACCTTGCGACTGCTCGAGGCGAAGTCGGCGCGACTAGGATTGTTTGCTGCGGCGCAGGGCTGTCGCACAGTGCGATTGTCCGAAGGGCCAAGCCGACTGGTTTACCCCTCGGCCAGCAGCGAAGATTTGTCTTCGGTCGAGATGCCTTCTACATCGGGGATGGCTGAGATCATACGGTCGGAGTCGGATCTTGGATATTTCGTGGAGTCTGGACGGTACTGGGAGGTTGAGACCGAGTTCGACCCGCAGAAGATTGATGCCTTGGACCAACGGTGGTTATCGCTCTATCCATCGGCCTCTCAGCTCTGAATTGCTGTGGTATTTCTGGTTCAGGCCGCGAATGTCGCCCAGGCCCAGACCATTGCCACATAGGTCAGATTATGCATGCACTGATCCAGCCCGGCTGCCCGCCAAAAGGCTGCCTGGGTTGGCATAAGCTGTTTTTTGTCGGAATAGCTGGCTTTGGCAAAATCGATGTTGAAATGAACTATCCACTCTAGCGCGGCAATGATCAGGATAAACGGCAGCGGAGCGCCGAAAACCAAAAAAACCAATACCGAACCAACAACATGCACAGCAGCATGTTGCGCGCGTCCCCAGTGAAAATACTCACCCCGGCCTGACAGCATCTTGGGCGTCTGGAGGTAAAAATCTGCAAACATATGTTTGATCTGCAATAAGCAGAGCATCAATAACACAGTGCCTAATGTGGCAGGCAAAAGACTCCTCCCGATATCGTCCTAAAGCGAACAGTAGGGGCTAATGTGAGGTTGCGCAAATGAACTTGTTCACATTCGGCAAATATCTGTTCAATTCGGAAACTATTTGCGTCTGCAGGCTTGATTGCGGTAAATTCAGACTGTTGAATTTACGAGAATTTCGTAAAGACCGGGTCAGTGATCCGCAGCAGGGGCAGGTTCCATAGAACGCACGATTTTCCGTTTTATCTGGAAATATTCAAAGCGCGACCAGCTGATTTTGCTGGCCGTAACCACGTCTTTGTTTCCGCTGCTTTACCTGACGCTGGAACTGCCCAAGCGCATCATCAATGACGCGATCGGGGCTGCGACCCCTGTTGTTGATGTGCTGGGCTACAGCCTGTCGCAAACGAATTTTCTGATCATATTATGCATTGGGTTTCTGCTCGCCGTTCTGGCGCATGGTTTGATGAAAATGCGCATCAACACCATGAAAGGCGTCCTGAGCGAACGGATGCTGCGCCGATTCCGGTATCAGATGATCAGCCGCGCCTTGAGATTTCCGCAACCCTATTTCGAACGGGTCAGCCAAGGCGAAATGGTGTCGATGATCACCGCTGAAAGCGAGCCGATGGGTGGGCTGATGGGCGATGCGATCAGCCAGCCGGTATTGCAGGCGGGACAGATGATCACGATCCTGTCCTTCCTGTTCCTACAGAGCTTTTGGTTCGGGCTTGCTGCCGTTTCCCTGATCCCGTTACAGGCCTGGTTGATCCCAAAACTGCAGCGCCAGATCAATCTGTTGAACAAAAGCCGCATCCAGGAAGTGCGCGTGCTGGCTGCACAGATTGGTGAAAACGCAGCAGGTGCGTCAACGCTGCGGGCAAATGGTGGCTGGCGGTATCGCCGGGCCATGATCTCGGATCAGCTGGGCCGGTTGTTTGAAATCCGCTTCGATATCTACCAGAAAAAGTTCTTTATGAAGTTCATCAACAACTTCATTTCGCAGCTTACCCCATTCCTGTTCTATCTGGTTGGCGGCATTCTGGTCTTGCAGGGCTCGGTCTCGTTGGGTGCGTTGGTTGCGGCTTTGGCGGCTTACAAGGATCTCAGTTCGCCTTGGAAAGAGTTGCTGACCTATTACAATCAGACACAAGATATGTCCTTGCGCTGGGATGTTGTGATCGAACGCTTTGCGCCCTCTGGAATGCAGGACGAAAGCCTGTTCGAGGGCGAGCCCGACAAACATCCCAGGCTGGACGGGGATATTGTTCTGAAACATGCGTCTGTTCGTGACATGGACGGGAATCTGGTTCTGGACGACCTCGATCTGACATTCCCAGGCGGTAAAACCATCGGAATCGCTGCGCCCAGCGAAGAAGACCGGCGTGCGGTTTCGGAATTGCTGACCCGAGAGATCCTGCCCAGTTCCGGCAGGGTAACGGTCGGGCAGGAAGATTTGTCAAAGCTGCATCAGGGAGTCATTGCTGCGCGGATCGGTTTTGCCTCATCGCGACCGGTTATGTTTCAGGGAACTTTGGGCGACAATGTGATGATGCCGATGCGTCTTCGTCCTCTGTCGACAGAATCAGACGACCCCGGCTTTGCTGAAACAAGACGAGCGGGCAACAGTACCGACCCGTTTAGAGTTGATTGGCTGGACCCGTCGCTGGCTGGTTTGAACACCGTGGAAGACCTGCGCGACTGGTGGTTACAACTGATCGACGGTCTAGGTTCGGGCGCTGCCCTGTTTCAGCGCGGTGCTGAACAGACATTCGAAGCCAACGAGCACCCCGAGTTGGTCAGAAAACTGGTTGAACTACGGCCCAAAGTTCAGGAGGCGGTGGTCAAGGCTGGGTTGCAACAGCAGGCTCTGATCTTTGACCGCAATGCATATAATGCGGCCTTGCCGGTCGCGGAAAACCTGCTTTTCGCGACACCCTGCGTTCCGGTCACTCAGGAAATACTGACCCGTCAGGGCGTGTTTTTGGGGCAGCTGCGCGAGCTGGGCTTGGACGAAACCCTGGTCAGCCTGACGCGCGATGTCATTGATATGTTGCGCCAGATCTTTGGATTGGACGGCACGGACCACCCGTTGTTCCGCAAGCTTGGCCTGCAGGCCGAAGTCTACGAAGCTGCAGTCGAACTGGTAGAGCGCACCCGAAACGAAGGTGTCAGCGGTCTGGATGATGGGCAACTGGCCAACCTTCTGGCGGTTCCGTTTGTCATCTCGGCAGAACAGATTGGCCCCGCGTTTACGGATGAATTGAAAAACCGCATACTTGAATTGCGGCAAAGCCACTCCGAAAAGCTGCTGCAACATCTGAATGATGTCTTCGTGCCGCTGAAGGAAACCGAGTTTGCCCCCGGTCTGACCGTGATGGAGAACGCTTTGTTCGGTAAGGTCAGCCAGATCGGCGGCGCGCGATCAGATGAGGTCCGTAAGCTGATCGTTGATGTCCTTTCTGAAAACGGTGCCCGACCTTTGGTGGTCGAGCTGATTTACGATGTACCGGTCTCGCTGGGCGGGCAGAACTTGCCTGCGGTTTTCGCCGAACCTTTGGCCTTTACGCGGGCTACGATCAAGAAACCCGACATTCTGATCCTTGATAATGCCTTGGCAAGCTATGACATGGAAACTCAGATTGCGGTCTATAAGAACCTGCGCGCCCTATTGCCAAATGCGACGGTGATTTATCTGAACGATCAGTACGAAAACCCTGACGTATTCGACATGTTCATAGAAATAAGGCAAGGTCGTGTGGTTTCAGACGAAGGACCCGCCGACGTGGAAGAAGATAGCGCAGCATCAGCCGATTTGGCGCGCAAGCTTCGTGCGCTGGAACAGACGCCGCTGTTTTCCGGTCTTGACCGCAGACAGCTGCGCCTTCTGGCATTTGGTGCGCGCTGGTTCCAGGCCCAACCGGGAGAGGTGGTGTTCCTGAAAGACGACCAGCCCACCGATGGGGCCTATGTCGTTTTGGAAGGCGAGGCAGGCCTGTATTTGCCGCAACCAGAAGGTCCCGATCAACTGATCGCAACGGTTGGCTCCGGCGCATTGGTCGGAGAGTTGGGGTTGATCCGAAAGGAACCCCGCGCCCTGAGCATGATTGCGGAAACCGACCTGTCTTGTCTGCGTATCGGTGAGGAAGAATTCCTGGCCGTGGTCGAAAACGATGCCGCAACCGCTTTCAAGCTGATGCAGGTGATCGCCGGCTATGTTTCGAACTAGGGGTTGGCTTCAGGTTTGCAGAACAGGTCGTATAGCAGCTGGATGACTTTCGCTGTATTTCCGTCCTGCAGGGAATAGTAGATGGTTTTGCCATCGCGCCGTGTCGACACCAGCTGTTCTTCTCGTAGGCGTGCCAACATCTGACTGACTGCGGCCTGCCGGATTTGCAGCAGTTTTTCCAGCTCACCAACCGATTTCTCGCCATCTCCCAGATGGCACAAAATCATCAGGCGGCCTTCATGCGCCAGCGTCTTCAGGAACGCGGCGGCAAGTGCGGCACTTTCTTGCATGCCGGGCGGAGTTTCGTCCGTATTCAGTGTTTCGTGGTCTTGAACTGTCACGCGCGTATAGGTTCCAAACTTGGCTTTGGCGCAATATGACTCAGAATTTCAGTACTTGTCACCCCTTTGCAGCAGGAGCACCGCCCTGAAAGGCGTTGCCGTTGGCATAGTCGCAAGGTTCTTCCTGCATCTGAAGGTGCAACCCATCGCCGGTATAGGGGTGTGAGCGGGCTAGATCTTCGTCCACTTCGATCCCCAACCCTGGCGCATTCGGTGCCACGACAAAGCCATTTTCAACGCGCAGTGAACCTTTGATCAAAGCGTCGTGATACGGCGTATCAATGGTTTCCAGCAACAGCAGATTTGGGATTGAGGCTGCCAGATGGATATTGGCGGCCCATTCAACTGGACCAGCATAGAGATGCGGAGCCATCTGGGCGTTGAATATCTCGGCCATGGCTGCGACTTTCTTCATCTCCCATATCCCACCTGCACGCCCAAGGGCGGGTTGCAGGATTTCTGCAGCACCTGCGCGCAAAACTGCACCGAATTCGGCTTTGGTGGTCATGCGTTCGCCGGTTGCCACGGGTATTCGCACGTTGCGAGCGACGCGGGCCATGTCTTCGATCATGTCAGGTGGGGTAGGTTCTTCGAACCAAAGCGGTGAATAGGGTTCCAGCGCTTGACCCAGCCGGATTGCGCCTGCGGTGTTGAACTGACCGTGGGTGCCAAACAACAGGTCGGCCCTGTCGCCGACCGCTTCACGGATCGCTTTGCAAAAGGCAACTGACATCGAGATGTCGGACATAGCAGGCATATGCCCGCCACGGATCGTGTAGGGACCAGCGGGATCAAATTTTACTGCCGTGAAGCCTCGGCTCACCATTTCAGCTGCACATTCCGCGGCCTGGTCGGGCGAAGTCCAAAAGTCGGCCAGGTCATGCCGGGGCAGGGGGTAAAGGTAGGTGTAGGCCCGGATGCGTTGATTAACCAGCCCACCCAAAAGCGCATAAACCGGACGGTCGCGATCTTTACCCAGAATGTCCCAACACGCGATTTCCAGCCCTGAAAACGCACCCATTACGGTCAGGTCGGGGCGCTGGGTAAAGCCGCTGGAATAGACGCGGCGGAACATAAGCTCGATATTCTCGGGGTTCTCGCCGAGCATATGCCGTTCAAAGACATCCCGGATTACGTGACACATAGCTTCAGGTCCAATGGATGAGGCATAGCATTCGCCCCAACCGGTGACGCCTGTGTCGGTGGTAACCTTTACCAGTATCCAGTACCGGCCACCCCAACCCGGAGCAGGGGGGGCCGTGACAATGATATCGAGATCCTGCAGTTTCATAGGATATACTCCAGCCGGGGCTGCTTAGGCCCTGTCAAACATGATGACGTTTCGTTTGGCCGATCCGGTTTTGGTATCCGCAATCGCCTCGTTGATTTGCGACAAGGACCAGCGGCCCGAGATCAGTTCATCCAGCCTCAGCCGCCCCTGTTCATACAGGTCGATCATCCAGGGAATATCACGTTGGATCACCACATCCCCCATCTTTGACCCGATCAGCCCCTGACCAAGTGCGGCCAGGACAACAGGTTCATAGCTTGCCATGTCGCCGGAATGGGGCATCCCGATCATGATGGCCTTACCGCCTCGGCCAAGATAGCGAACGGCCTGGTCATAGGCCGGGATTGCACCGACTGTGATCAGCACGGCATCGGCCCCTCGACCGCCAAGTGCGCGGTAAGCTGCCTTCCATGGTGCGTCCAAAGTGGCCAGAACGCCGTGGGTTGCACCAAATTCCTTTGCAATGGCCAGTTTGTCCTCGGTCATGTCGACAGCAACGATACGCCGGGCACCCGCAATCCGTGCGCCTTGTATGGCGTTCAGGCCAACGCCTCCGGCCCCGATCACGACGACATCCTGACCCGGGCGCAGACCGGCTGCATTCACGGCAGCGCCCACACCGGTGATCACCCCGCAAGACAGCAGACTGGCCACATCCTTCGGCATGTCCTTGGGGATTTTCACGATCTGCCGGTGGCTGACCACGACTTTTTCGGCAAAAGCCCCGCACGCCATTGCTTGCTCCAGCGGGCCCCCGTCAGCGGTGCGCAACGGACCTTTTACAGTGTCGTGGGGTGTTTCACATAAGGTTGGCTTGCCACCCGCGCAGGAGGGGCAGGAACCGCATGCACGGATCAGCGTCACCACGACGGAATCGCCAACCTCGAACCCTTCGGTCATGCCGCCCGTTGCGGTGATCACACCCGCGGCCTCATGGCCATATACAGCGGGCAGGAATCCACCCCAGGCGCCGCTGGCGAAAGAAATGTCGGAATGGCAGATCGCAACCGCATCTAGGGTGACCTCGACTTCGCCGGCGGCGGGCGGGGCGATCAGCACGTCTTCTATGACCAGGGGTTTGTCGAATGCCCGACATATGGCCGCCTTGATGGATTGCATGATGTCCTCGTATTCGGTTTTAATCACGGTGGCGCGGTTCGGAATGACCTGCAAGGCCGAAACCGTCATCGTCATGTCGTTGTTATGCAGAAATGGGGCGAGATCTGTAAAAGAGGATAAGGCCGACAATCATAAGGCACATGGCCAGAAGAAACGGCGCGCCGGGAAAATAGATGGCGGTGCCGGGCTTTGCGAACCAGGCAAATACGCTGCTCATGACCAGAGGGGAAATCACCATGGAAAGCGCGTGCAGTGAAGTTAGCACGCCCTGAAGCTCTCCTTGTTGCGAATCTGGTGTTGCGCGCGAGGCCAGAGCCTGGATTGCCGGGGTTGCGACTGCGCCGATAGCCGTGATCGGGATCAGCATCAGCGCGATTATTCCATTGGTCAGAAAAGCCAGAAGCAAAAAGCTGACAATCTCGAACACCATCCCGAGAAGGATTGTTACGCGTTCGCCGAGATAACGTGTGGCGGGGCGTATCAATCCGCCCTGAACCGCGGCCATTCCAATTCCGTAAAGACCCAGCGACACACCAATCATCTGGGGTGACCATCCAAAACGCTCGGCGGTGAAATAGGCCCAAATGGCCGGATAGACATAGATTGAGACAGAATAGAGGAAATAGACCCACAACATCGGACGGATCCCCGGCAGCGCCGCGATGGCACGCAGTGAATTCACGGGGTTAGCGCGGCGCAGGCTGAACGGGCGCCGGTTTTTATCGCTCACCGTTTCAGGCATCACTATCAAACCGACGCCGAATGTTATCGCCGAAAGCGCTGCGGCAGCCCAGAAGGGCGCACGGGTTCCATATTCGCTGAGCAATCCGCCGATGACCGGACCCAGGACAAAGCCAACCCCGAATGCCGCCCCTAACAGACCGAAATTCGCAGCTTTTTCGTGGGGTTTCGACACATCCGCCATGAACGCCGCGGCGGTGGAATGAGTTGCGGCTGTGATCCCGCCGACGATCCGACCGGCAAGTAATAGCCAGATACTGCCAGCAAGCGCCATGACCACATAGTCCAACGACATAACAAACAGAGATACCAACAATACCCCCCTGCGCCCGAAAGCGTCAGACAGGTTGCCCAGGATCGGTCCAAAGATAAATTGCATCGCTGCAAAAGCGGTGCTTAGGACGCCGCCCCAGATCGCCGCGCTGGCCAGCGTACCACCCTGAACATCAATAATGAGCTCGGGCATAATGGGCAGCACAAGGCCAATCCCCATTGCATCAATCATGACAGTGGCAAGAACAAACAGGAAAGGTAAGCGCATGGGAACCGACAAAGAAAGTTTCGGGCACCCTATCGGGGGTCAGGTTCAGAGGAAAGCCGCAAGATTTCGCAGATCAGTCAAGAGTATCAAAGCCCTGCGCGATGTCGTCCAATAGATCGGCCAGTTTTTCAGGGTGCGAAAAGAATGGCGAATGAGAGCTTTGGATGGAATGGCGCATTCCCTCGGGCATGCTGAGGCTCATGATGTGCTGGTATTCAGGCGGGATGGTATTGTCGTCGAGTGTTCGGATATATGCTTTGGGCATATCCTGAAAATGTGCTGTCAGGGTAAGCCGTGTCTCCTGAGGTGCAATGGCCTGCGGGCAAAGCCGAGCCAGCGCATAAAGCAGGACCTCTTCCGGGCAGTCGTGGTAAAACAAGGCCTTCACGCTATCGGGTTTGACCGTATAGGACAGCCCGTCAGTCGATTTTTCGACGGCATCAACTATTGTTTGCCGCGGTGATTTCCGGCGCATCTCGACCATCGACAATCCGTTCTCGGGGACGTAGGCGGACAGGAAAACAAGTCCGCGCATCGCATCCGGTCTCAATTCGGCGGCGGCACTAATGGGGTATCCCCCCCAAGAATGGCCGACGATGATCGTATCCGATCTGCTCGCAGCCAGAACGGCGTTCCGGCAACTGTCCAGGGTCACCTGGTCGATCGACGTCGGGTCAGATCCGTGGCTGGGCATATCAATTGCGCGGACCGAATGGCCGCGTGTTTCAAGTGCTGGGATCAAATCTCTCCAACACCAGGCACCATGGCATGAGCCATGGACCAACAGAAAATCCGCCAAAGCAATGCTCCTTCAGATATGACCGATGCCAGTCAAAAAGTCTTTTAGTAGGGCCGCGTATTCAATGGGTTGTTCGACGCAAGGCAGATGGCCCGCTTTGCGTATCAATTCGAAACGGGCACCGGGAATTAGATCAATGGTTTCTTTTACTAGATCCGGCGGGGTAGAGCCATCCTCACTGCCCGCAATGCCCAAAGTCGGCAAACGCAGGCCACTTGTCGGCGTGTAAAAATCGGTTCCGGAAATGGCGGCGCAACATCCCAGATAACCTTCAACAGGTTGCCGCACCATCATGTTGCGCCATAGCAGGTGCTGGGGCGACGCGTGGAAAGCCCGCGAGAACCAGCGCTCCATAGTTGAGTCGGCTAACATTTCGATGCCGCCGATCCGGACGGCTTCCATACGGTCCGCCCAAATCGCCGGGGTGGCTATTTTGGCCGCTGTATTTGACAGAACCAGCCCGCGAATCAAATCCAGGCGTTTGACGGCCAGACCCTGCGCGATCATCCCGCCGATGGACAGACCGACAAAAACGCAATCTCGGACCTTTAGGTGATCCAGAAGGCCTTCGGCATCGCGGATCAGCGCCCCCATCGAATAGGGCGCCTGAGGCGCCGAGGACAGGCCATGCCCGCGTTTGTCATATCGAATGACTCGCAGCCCATCAGGCAGGTATGGCAGCATCGCATCCCACAGGCGCAGATCGGTGCCCAGCGAGTTCGCGAACACGATCGGCGCGCCTTGTGGGTCGCCGTCGATCCGGTAATGAAGCTGTACATCCCCAAGGTCAGCTATCTGCATAAAAATCCTCAGTCTTTGCATGCTGAACTGACACGCTGCCGGAACCGACGGCGGTTGTCAGGTCAGGAACTCCATAGCTTTGGCAAAAACGTCCGGGTCCGCATTGCCACCCGATGCGACAATGATAACGGCGTCTCCTTGAATTTCGGACCTGCGAAACAACGCTGCGGCCAGGGAAACCGCACCGCCCGGTTCCAGCACGATCTTCAGGCGCAGAAAGGCCAAAGCCATGGCGCGCATCGCCTCTTCTTCGGTCACAGACAGGCCGGGACCGCACAGCCGTTGCAGGATCGGAAAGGTGATGTCGCCGGGTTGCGGGGTCAGAATGGCGTCGCAGATATTGCCAGATGTGGCCGCGTTGTTTTGTATTCGTCCCAGTGCCAACGAGCGTTTGACGTCGTCAAACCCTTCGGGCTCGCAGGGGCGGGCGCGCAGACCGGGTGCGTGCCCCTCGAGCGCAAGCGCAATACCCGAGGTCAGCCCCCCGCCGCCGCAACAGACCAGCACATCAGCCTGTTCGACGCCCAGCACAGCCGCCTGGCGCGCGATTTCCAGCCCGGTTGTGCCTTGCCCGGCGATCACCAGCGGCTCATCATAGGGGCGGATCAAGGTCAGGCCGCGCTCGGATGCCAGGGCTTCGCCGATCTCTTCGCGGCTTTCATTGGCGCGGTCGTACAGAACCACCTCGGCCTCCAGCGCGCGCGTGTTGTCGATTTTGAGCTTTGGGGCATCCGAGGGCATGATGATAACAGCCGAAATACCATGCTGTGCGGCGGCATAAGCCACGCCCTGAGCATGATTGCCCGAGGAATAGGCGATCACACCTTTCTTTCGGTCTGCTTCACTGAGGCCCGAAATGGCCGACCACGCCCCGCGAAACTTGAAACTGCCGGTGTGCTGCAGGCATTCCGGTTTTACCAACACGCGGCGTCCCGCGATTTCATCCAAAAACGGAGAGGTCAGGATTGGTGTTTCTCTGACGTGCCCTTGCAGACGCAGGGCTGCGGCTTCGATCATTTCAAGTGTGCTCATGCCGCGTCCAGTACTTTGCGAATAACGCCCAATGATTGAGGTTCGTCCAGAAACGGCACGTGTCCGCGATCGGGCACGGTAGCCGAGATCAACCCCGGATGCCGGTTCTGCATCTCGGCCAATGTCTGCGCGCTCAGAAGATCGGAATTTTCACCGCGAATGACACCCGTTGGGATGTCGTGCAGGGCCTCGAAGAACATCCACATATCCGGGATTGCCCCGGCTGCGGCCTGTTCCAGCAGCGCTGTGCGCAGGGCCGGATCATAGCGCAGGGTCAAACCCTCTGTCGTTTCCTGATTTTGAAATTCAGCAATCTGCCGCCATCTTTCCAGCGAAATCCCTGGAAACTGCGGGCCCATCATGTGCTGAAGCGCGTGCGCGGCCTCGTCATAGGTTTTCGAGACCGGTTGTTTGCCGACATATTCCATTATTTTGGCGATGCCCGATGGATTAAAGACCGGACCAACATCATTGAGCACAACAGCCGCCAGCCGCTTTGGGTTGGTGGTGGCCAAGGTCATCGCGATCAGGCCTCCACGTGAGGTCCCAATCACGGTCACCTGATCCAGGCCAAGATGATCCAGCAGATCGATCACGTCCTGAGATTCGCGTAACAGGCTATAGTTCCCGTGATCCGAGTCATGCTCGGATTGCCCGCGCCCGCGATAATCCATCGCGATCATCCGCCAATCGGTCATGTGCGGGGCAAGAAATGAGAAATCCCGGCTGTTTCGGGTAAGGCCTGCCAGACACAGGACCGGCCTGCCGCTGCCGGTGTCTTCGAAATAGAGGCGTTTGCCGTCGTTGGTCGAAAAAAATGGCATCAGAGTCCTGCAAGTTCCGGAATGGATGTCAGGTCGGACAGTACATGCGTTGGCTGCCATGGCAACCGATCCATTGGTTCGTTCGCTCGGTTGACCCAGGCGGTGACGAAACCATAGCCACTGGCCCCCGCTGCGTCCCAGCCATTTGAGCTGACGAACAAGACTTCGTCGCGCTCGCAGCCGAAGCTCTGCGCGACCAGATCATAAACCTTGGCATGCGGTTTGAAGACGCCGACGCTTTCGACCGACAGAATATCATCCAGAACGCCGCTTATACCTGCGGATTGAACCGCACCATCCAGCATCGGCGGTGATCCGTTCGACAAGATCGCAGTCTGCATCCCGCCGGCCTTCAGGGTGGCCAGCATTTCGGGAACCTCGGGATAGGCCTGCAATTCCCAGTAGAGATCAAGCAGGTGCTGGCGTAGGGCCGGGTGCTGGTCCAGCCCCGTTGCCTCTAGTGCCCAATCCAGACCGTCTTGGGTGACGTCCCAAAAATCTGCATGTGCATCGGCCACCGCACGCAGCCAGGTGTATTGCAACTGTTTCAGGCGCCAGTGATTGGCCAGATCCGGCCATTTCTGCTGTAACGCCTCAAAGCCGGGTTCTGATGCAGCTTGCCTTGCGGCTGCGGCCACATCGAACAACGTGCCGTATGCATCAAAAATGCAGGTTGTGATCGGCATCAATTCCCCTCCGTTCATTCGGTGCAGGTTTGCAAAAGTGCTAAGGGTTTACAATGTTGCTTCATTGCCTAGGTTTGACCGCTCAATTTTTTATCGGCCGGAGGCCAAAATGACAGCGATAAAACAGGGCGACACAGTTCGCATCCACTATACCGGTACGTTGCAGGACGGGAATGTCTTTGACAGTTCACAAGGGCGCGATCCGCTGGAATTCGAGGTGGGGTCTGGGCAGATCATTCCCGGATTGGACAGTGCTATGCCTGGTCTGGTGGCCGGGGACAAAAAACGTGTCGAGATCGCCTGCGTTGATGCTTATGGGCCGATCAATCCCGAAATGCGCCAGAGCATTCCACGCGAAGGTATTCCGGACGACATCCCGCTTGAACCCGGCACCCAGTTACAGATGCAAACGCCCGAAGGGCACGCATTGCCGGTAACTGTTGTCGAGGCTGATGAGGTGACCGTCACGCTGGACGCGAACCATCCTCTGGCCGGAAGGGACCTGATTTTCGAAATAGAAGTGGTTTCGGTGAATTGAGTTTCGTGATCTGGATCAGCCTGAAAACAGGCTGGTCCATGATGCAAAGATCTCGCGTACATGCGGCTGAGTGAAGAATACAAACAGCATCAGCAGCATTGTTAGGGTCATCAAGACGACGCGGCCCTTAAACCCCAGAAAACCCGGTTTTTGGCGGGAAACCCGCTTGCTGCTGGCGATGATTTGCTCTGCTTTGTTCATGCAACTATCCCTGCCTGCGAAAGATGGTCAAATCTTGGCACTGACAGGGAAAGAAATGGTCACATATGGTCCGGTTGAGGCATTCCCAGAACGTGGAAGCCACCATCAACACGAATAACTTCGCCCGAGGTGCAGGCCCCCGCATCCGAAGCCAGATAAACCGCGGTGCCGCCGACAGCCTCAAGCGTGGCATTGCTGCGCATTGGAGCGTTCTGGTCGCAGAACTTGAAAGTCTTGCGGGCCCCACCGATGGCCGCCCCGGCCAGTGTTTTCATCGGACCCGGAGAGATTGCGTTCACCCGGATTCCGTCAGGTCCAAGATCGTTGGCCAGATAACGGGTCGCTGATTCCAGCGCAGCTTTGGCCACACCCATTACGTTGTAGTTGGGCACAACCCGGTTAGACCCCTGATAGGTCAGCGTCAGGATCGTACCGCCGTTTTCTTTCATCATCGGATAGGCGCGGCGGGCCACTTCGATCAGCGAATAGGCCGAAATATCCATCGAATTCTTGAAATTCGCCCGGCTGGTGTCCAGGAACCGGCCTGTGAGCTCGGATTTGTCAGAATAGGCGACGGCGTGGACAACAAAATCTATGGTGGGCCAGCGCTGGGCAAGCTCGTCAAAAGCGCGATCCAACGACTCGTCATCGGTGACGTCCGCATCGACCATGAAATCGCTGCCAAGGTTCTGCGCCAGCGGTTCCAGCCGCTTTCCGAATGCCTCGCCCTGATAGGTGAATGCCAATTCGGCGCCCGCTTCGTGCATGGCCTTTGCGATGCCCCATGCGATCGAACGGTCATTCGCCACGCCCATAACGAGGCCGCGTTTGCCTTTCATTAGATCTGACATTCCATTCACCCGTTATACTTTGAAAGAACCATGGACCCGTTCGTCCCACCAAAGCCGAAGCTGTTGGTCATGACGCTGTCCAAACCTGCATTTTCAACTAGCTGAGTTGCAATTTCTCCGGGCTGGATGCCCTCGGCAAGCGTGTCGACGTTGATCGACGGCGTTATAAAATCATGTTCGAGCATCAAAAGGCAGAAAATAGCCTCGAGCGCGCCAGCCGCACCTTGTGCATGGCCTGTCATCGACTTGGTCGAGGAAATCGGCGGCACGCTACCCTCGCCAAAAATACGGCGTACAGCTTCGACTTCGCCGACATCTCCGACCGGGGTCGAGGTGCCATGGGCATTGATGTAGTCGACCTTGCGGCCTTCGGGCAGGGTGTCCAGCGCCAGACGCATGGCGCGTTCGCCACCTTCGCCAGATGGGGCTACCATGTCGTGACCGTCGGAGGTTGCTGCAAAACCCGTCACTTCAGCATAGATTTTGGCGCCGCGTGCCAATGCGTGTTCCAGATCTTCCAGCACGACAATACCGCCTCCGCCGGATATCACGAACCCGTCGCGGTCTTGGTCGAATGCACGAGAAGCTTTTTCGGGCGCATCGTTGTATTTCGACGACATCGCACCCATTGCATCGAACAGACAGGACAAGGTCCAGTCCAGCTCTTCCCCGCCGCCCGCGAACATTACATCTTGTTTGCCCATCATGATCTGTTCTGCGGCATTGCCGATGCAATGCAACGAGGTCGAACAGGCCGAAGTGATCGAGTAATTGATGCCCTTGATCTTGAAGGCGGTCGCAAGGTTGGCCGAAATGGTTGAGCACATGCATTTAGGAACTGCAAACGGGCCGATCCGCTTGGTCGCGCCGTTTTTCAGCACGGTCTGATGTGCGGTCAGCATAGCGCTGGTCGACGGTCCGCCCGATCCGGCGACAAGGCCGGTACGTGGGTTGGCAACCTGGTCTTCGGTCAATCCTGAATCGGCAATCGCCTGGCTCATCGCGATATGCGCATAGGCCGCTCCGGGACCCATAAAGCGCAGGGTGCGCTTGTCCACATGTTCGCTAACGTCGATTTTGAGCGACCCGGCGATCTGGCTACGAAAGCCATGTTCGACCATCTGGTCATTGGCCACGATGCCGGACTTGCCGGCCTTGAGTGAGGTCAGAACCTCTTCGGCATTGTTCCCGATGGAAGAGACAACTCCCAAGCCGGTGACAACTACTCGACGCATGTGCGTGCTCCTTATTTGGGGCCGGTCAGGCTCAGGCTTCGGACAGAACTACTTTCATGTCCTTGACATCGTAAATCATCTCACCGTCGGCTTCGACGATACCATCTGCGACACCCATAGTCAGGCGGCGGGTCTGGATCGCTTTCTTGAAGTCGATTTTATAGGTCAGCATCTTGCGGTCCGGGCGTACCATACCTGTCAGCTTGACCTCGCCCACTCCAACGGCCATGCCGCGCCCTTGCCAGCCGCGCCAGCCCAGGTTGAATCCGGTCAGCTGCCACAAACCGTCCAAGCCCAAGCAGCCGGGCATGATCGGGTTGCCGGGGAAATGGCAATCAAAGAACCAAAGGTCGGGCGTAATGTCGAATTCAGCAAGAATATGACCTTTGCCATGGGCGCCACCATTGGCCGAAATCTCGGTGATCCGATCCATCATCAACATCGGCGGGGCGGGCAACTGTGCGTTCCCGGGGCCGAATAGTTCGCCGCGGGCGCATTTCAGCAGATCGTCCTTGTCAAAGCTGCTTGGGAATTGGGCCATTCTGCGCCTCTCCTGCCAGGGGTCTTTCCATCTAATTTGGTCTCGTCTAGCACCCGTATGCAAGGTCCTGCAAGAGCAGTGGCCTACATCATGTTGTGTTTACATTATTCTCTGCGAATGAAATTCATTTGAAATTACCTGACTACAGCACTTATATATACCTCAGCAACAAATTGGTATTGGACTGATGACAGCAGATTGCCAGAGCATAGCCACAGGTTGGTTGGTTCACGCCGGATTACGTCCGACGCGTCAGCGCGTAGCATTGGCAGAGCTGCTGGTCGGTGATGGCCGCCATCGCCACGTCACCGCCGAAAGCCTGTTTGAATCGGCCAAACAGAACGGAGATGCTGTTTCTCTGGCGACGGTTTACAACACGTTGCGCGCCTTTTGCGATGCCGGGGTTCTGCAAGAAATTACCGTTGACGGATCGAAAAGCTATTTCGACACCAACACGCATGATCATCCGCATTTCTATTGGGAAGATGAGGGCCGGCTCAGCGATGCTCCGTCCGAACAGCTGGTCATCCAGCGACTGCCCGACGCGCCTGAAGGGGTTGAGATCGCGTCAGTCGACGTTGTGATCCGTCTGCGTAAAAAGTAAACTTAAGTCATCAGTCCGGTCAGGATGTGCTGTGCCTTTTCGCTATGCGGATCCATAGGGCCTGTTCCATGCCGTGCCACAACAACGGGTTCTGCTGCGATTTCATCTGACACAGGTATGCTGACCAACGGCATCCCGTCATAGCTGGTCTTGGCAGGAATGTTGGCATAGCTGATGGCAACGCCTTCGCCATGCGCCGCGAGGCTGCGTTGGATCTCGGGCGACGCGGCCCGATGTGCGACAGTTGGGTTCTGTCCGAGTTGACGGAACAGACCAAGGAAATGCTGCGCAGAGAGCCCCTCGTTCGACAGGATCAGCGGGTGGGCCACGATATCGTGCAATGACACCTGTGCATGATGTGCTAGCGGATGGCCTTCTGACATGACTGCGATGGGTCGGTTGGTGAACAAGGTGGTGGTGGAAAAGGCGGCATCCAGCGTTAGACCATAGGTCAGCGCAAGGTCGATCTCACCATTGACGAGGCCGGAAATCAGGCCCTGAAATTCGTCTACGCGATACGTGATATCAACTTTGGGCATGTTCTGTCGCAGGCTATGCAGAGCTTTTGCCAGCAGGAAAGGCGCGAGGTCGTCGAAACAGCCCAGACGCAGGCGCGTGGTTGCGGTCCCGTCTGTTCCAGAATTTTCCAAACGTGCGGCACGTGTCAGCAGGGCCTCGGCGTTTTCAATAAAGCTGCGTCCCTGCGGTGTCAGCGCCATGGCCGCTCCGCGCTTTCGGATAAACAGCGGATAGCCCAACTGGTCTTCGACCCGGGTTAGCGCATTCGACAGGGCTGGCTGCGAAACATTTAGATGCAACGCTGCAGCAGACAGGCTGCCATGCCGTCCGATGGCGCAGACATATTCATATTGGCGCAGGGTAACGTATAACATAAGGTTAACTATACATTTCAAAGATATTATTTGAATAGGTGAAAATTTCATGAGCAAATTCAGGTTAAATTCGAACGGAGGCGCAGATGGCACACCCCCTGGTTACGCAAGAGATGATTGACACATATCAACAGGACGGCGTGGTTCTGATCAAAGGTTTGTTCGCCGACTACGTGGATACGCTGCGTGACGGCATCGCGGCCAATATGGCTGAACCTGGACCATATGCGTCGGACAACCAAAAACAGGGCGAGACCGGTCTGTTCTTTGATGATTACTGCAACTGGTCGCGTATCGAACAGTTCCAGAACGTGATCCACAATTCACCGGCAGCCGAGGTCGCAGCGGATCTGATGCAGTCGCAAACCGTACAAATGTTCCATGACCATGTTCTGGTGAAAGAACCAGGCACGTCGATGGCAACGCCGTGGCACCAGGATGGGCCATACTATTTCGTCGAGGGCAGTCAGACGATCAGTTTCTGGTCGCCATTGGACCCGGTGACACAGGCCACCCTTCGTTGTGTGGCGGGTTCACATAGATGGGAGAAAGAGGTTCTGCCCACGCGTTGGGTCTCGGAAGAAGGGTTTTTCGCGGATGAAGGCCAGTACATCCCCATTCCCGACCCCGATGCCGAAGGTATGAGGGTGGTTGAATTCGAAATGGAACCCGGTGACGCGGTTGCCTTCAACTACCGTACGCTGCATGGCGCGCGTGGAAACCAGTCTGACAGCCGCCGCCGTGCTTTTTCTTTGCGGTTGGTTGGGGAGGATGCGCGATATGTGGAACGTCCGGGGCGCACTTCGCCTCCGTTTCCGGGCCACGACATGCAGCCCGGGCAGCGTTTGCGGGAAGATTGGTTCCCGGTTCTGCTGCGACGCTGAGCTGCCTAGAACCACTGCCCCGATTCGATGAGCCCCAATTCTAACAGCTGCTGGGATGACCACTGGAACCGAGCCGAATTGCGCCAGCGGAAGCTGGGGATGTCGAAGGTCGACCCCGCGTTGCTTTTAAGCGCCTTGGCTGCGCGGAAGGAACAGATCGCCGCCGTCAGATTGTGGTGCCAGGGGCAAGAATAGGTGTTGTACTCGGGCTCATTGAACGTGTGGTCGGGCAGTAACAACAGATCATTTCGCGATTTGAACAGCCCGATTCTGTCGATGCGGCGGCGTTCATAGGGGATGTGATCTTCGAACCGCCAGCGCAATCCGCCGGATATGTCCAGCTGTCTTTCCAGCGGGTGTCCTTCGGCATTGTGTCGGGCATGTGCGTAATACCCGGTGCTGTCCAGCATGGCTTGGTCAGGGGCAACCCCGTTTGGAAACGCGCCCAGGTCATCAGCATACAGGTCGATCACATGGGTTAGCATGGCGTTTCTGCGTTCTTCGGTGTGAAAGGCCAGTAACTCGCCGATCGTGCGCGTTTCGCAGAAGGGGAAGAACAGGTATTCAGCGTTATAGCAGTAATACATCCAAAGGTCAGGAGCGGCCCGGATGACCTGATTAATCGTGTCAAAGACGACGGTTCTCGGTGCGCAGGTCAGTGTCACTCTGTGGATACGCTCGGTCAGTTCAGAATCCAGCGTAAAGGCTTCGGGCATGAACACGATCAGTGATTTGAAGCCAAGGTTCAGATGGTGCCGGATGGTGCCGTCGATCTCGACATCGTCTTCGGCGAAGATCATCGCAACCGGACCTTTGGCCAACGCGGCCTTGCCGGATTGAAGGAAAGAAGTGAGACTGTCGTACTGCATTGCCTGTCCGGCCCCGTCCAACTGGAGTTTTCGGCCAAAATCGGGTAATCGCGCTGGCATTGCAAGCGGCGTTCGTTGGGTATAGATGACGCCGATCCCGCGAACGCAAAGGCCCAACCCCATGTCAGAACCCAAAAAGCTGTACATCAAGACCTATGGTTGCCAGATGAACGTCTATGACAGCGAGCGTATGGCCGAGACCCTGGGCGGGCAGGGCTATGTCGAAACCCAGAGCCCGGATGACGCGGATATGATTCTGCTGAACACCTGTCACATCCGGGAAAAAGCAGCCGAAAAGGTCTATTCCGAGCTGGGGCGTTTCAAAGGGTTGAAAGCCGAAAAACCCGATCTCAAGATCGGGGTCGCGGGCTGCGTCGCGCAGGCCGAGGGCGAAGAAATCATGCGCCGTCAGCCCCTGGTCGATCTGGTGGTTGGCCCACAAAGCTATCACCGTCTGCCTGAGATGGAAGCCAAGACGCGCGAAGGTGCCAAGGCACTGGACACGGATTTCCCCGAAGAAGACAAGTTCGAAAAGCTCAAGAATCGTCCCAAAGCCAAACGTGGCCCCACCGCTTTTCTGACCGTTCAGGAAGGCTGCGATAAATTCTGTGCCTTTTGTGTCGTGCCCTATACCCGAGGCGCCGAAGTCAGCCGTCCGGTGGACCGTATTATCCGCGAGGCACAGGATCTGGTCGAACGTGGCGTGCGCGAGATCACTCTGCTGGGTCAGAACGTCAACGCCTATCACGGTGCTGGACCGAACGGCGACATGACGCTGGCGGGACTGATCTGGGAGTTGAACAAGGTCGACGGGCTAGAGCGCATCCGCTTTACCACGTCGCACCCGAATGACATGGCCGACGACCTGATCGAGGCGCACGGCACCTGCGAAAAACTGATGCCCTATCTTCATTTACCGGTCCAGTCGGGTTCGGATCGCATTCTGAAGCGAATGAACCGCAGTCACACAGCCGAAAGCTATTTGCGTCTGATCGAGCGTATCCGCGCTGCGCGTCCGGATATTGTCATGTCTGGTGATTTCATCGTTGGGTTCCCTGAAGAAACCGACGAAGATTTTCAGGCCACCATGGATTTGGTCGAGCAGGTCAAATACGGCTATGCCTATTCGTTCAAGTATTCGACGCGCCCGGGAACGCCCGCAGCCGAGCGGTCTCAGGTTGATCCTGGGGTGGCGGATGACCGCCTACAGCGGCTGCAGGGATTGATCACGCGTCATCAGCGCGAAATTCAGGATGCCATGGTTGGACGCAAAGTCCGCGTTCTGTTCGAAAAAACCGGCCGGTTGCCGGGACAGATGGTGGGAAAATCTGAATATCTTCATTCGGTTCACGTCTCTGACGCGGATGTGGAGATTGGTGCGTTGCGGGACGTTTTGATCACCGGATCAGGTGCGAATTCTCTGGCGGGGCAGTTGCTCTGACCCGTCCTTTATCTGTGATGCGGATACCATCGCTGGTATTTGTTTCCAAGATTTACCCTTGATTTATCACTTGGAATTATGTTCCGAGAAAAGTCAGGTTTTTTCGGGGCCTAGGCTAACGCCTCCTGAAACGGCATATCAGTGCTGATCCTGGTGTCGGATCGGGATGACGGAGGGTGCGAGTGAAACTTTTGAGATTTAGTGCAGGGCCTAATATCAGGGTTGCTCTTCCCGCAATGGCCGCGTTGTTTCTGGTACTCAATTCCGCTGCCGCAGGGAATCTGGATCCGGATTTATCTGAACCGCCGGTAATATCGTCAGCACGGTATGGCAGCGATGTCAGCGCCTTCTATCTGGGTTTGACAGCCGGCTATTCGACCAGCGGCTCGGACCGCTTTGGCCTGACGACGCCTACAGATACGTTCGCTGTCGGCGAATTGGACCTCACCGGCAGTTACGGTGGTATTCGGGGCGGTTGGCGCGGTCTTCTGCCCGCAAAAGGCGGGCGTGACTACGTCTATGGGGTCGAGTTGGGCTATGATTTCGGATTTCTGGACGATGAAGTGTCGACGCAGATCGGAACCTCGGTCGTCAATGGCGGTTCAGAGATTTCGGATGTCATCTCAATTCGCTTTCGGAACGGTCTGACAAACCCAAGTGGCAGAGTGTTATACTTTATTTCCGTTGGTTACGTGCATGGCGATATAACCACGACCAGTTCGATTACATCCGGGGCAACAACCCAGTCCTTTCAGGATAAAGACAGTCGAAAAGGGTTCTCGGCCAGCATTGGCGCCGAGCACAAATTGAATGAGAACTGGTCGATCACTGGGGAATATGAATACGTCCGGTTCGATTCTGAAACCGTCGAATTTGACAACGGGTTTACGACCAAATCGACGCCCCGTTACCGTGGTTTGCGGTTTGGCCTGAACTATCAGTTCTAGGTTTGCCTGTTTAGAACGTTCGCGTTGCCTCCAACTTGATCGGCGGTTTTACCATTCTGTACGGAAAATTTGAATCTCTGGCTTGCGCCCACCAAGAAATGTTGTCTACGCTTGGGGTGAAACGCCCAGACAGGAGAGCGGATTGGCCATTGGTGCCCTGAACCCACCGCAAAATGAAACGCCCCAGCGGGAAGCGTTTGTTGAATTTCCAGACAATCGGTTATTGATAGATCTTTGCGGCGAATATGACCGCAACCTGACCGAAATCGAACAGAAGCTGACCGTGCAGATCGTGCGCCGTGGCAACCAACTGGTTGTCATGGGTGACGACGAATCCCAAAAACAGGCGATCGAAGTTCTGCAAGCGCTGTATACCCGCCTGGAAGGTGGTCGTGACGTAGAAGCAGCGGATGTAGACCGCGAACTTCGCATGGGCGGGTCGGAAACAGGAACCGGCAGCCGGGATGGCGATCAGCTTGAGATGTTCAAGGGTGGTTCGGTTGAAATCAAAACCCGCAAAAAGCTGGTCGAGCCGCGTACTGACGCCCAGAAGGTCTATGTTCAGTCCTTGTTCAACAATGAGCTGGCCTTTGGCATAGGTCCGGCGGGCACAGGTAAGACCTATCTGGCCGTGGCCGTTGGCGTATCGATGTTTATCGGCGGACATGTCGACCGCATCATCCTCAGTCGTCCCGCCGTCGAAGCGGGCGAAAAGCTGGGATATCTACCTGGCGACATGAAGGACAAGGTCGATCCCTATATGCAGCCGCTCTATGATGCGCTGAATGATTTTTTGCCCGGGAAACAACTGGCCAAGCTGATCGAGGAAAAGCGCATCGAGATTGCACCTCTGGCGTTCATGCGTGGCCGTACGCTCGCGAACGCCTTCGTTGTGCTGGATGAGGCGCAGAACGCCACGACCATGCAGATGAAAATGTTCCTGACCCGTTTGGGCGAAGGCAGCCGCATGGTCATAACAGGCGACCGGTCACAGGTTGACCTGCCGCGCGGGGTTCAGTCGGGATTGGCGGATGCAGAACGGCTGTTGAGCACGATACCAAATATCAGCTTCAACTATTTCACCTCCAAGGATGTTGTCCGGCACCCACTTGTCGCCGCGATCATCGAGGCGTATGAGGCCGATACGGGCCGTGAAACGGGTTGATCTTCTGGGTCCCGGTATCGGGATTTTGGACATGGCGGCATGAACCTGGAACTATCGGTTGAAGACCCGCGCTGGGACGGGCTCGAATTTTTGGCAGAGCGCGCCACAAGGGCGGTTTTGGATCATTGCGATCTTGATGCGGACCTGTGTGAGGTTAGTCTGCTGGGATGCGACGATGCACGGATCGCCCAGTTGAACACGGAATTCCGCGAAAAGGCGTCACCGACCAATGTGCTTAGCTGGCCAGCCGAAGATTTGGCTGCGGACTCCGCCGGGCAGACTCCGATACTCCCTGAACCCGATTTCTCAGGGGAAATTGCTCTGGGCGATATCGCGATTTCTTATGATACTTGTGCTCGCGAGGCGGCGGAGGCAGGGAAAAACATGGATGATCATGTCACACATCTGATTGTTCATGGCCTGTTGCATTTGCTGGGTTATGATCACATTCGTGATCTCGACGCCACGCTGATGGAGGGTGTTGAGGTGGAGATACTTGGCAAACTGGGTATTGATGACCCATATAATGCTTAGAGCGAGCCTTTCGGCTTATCATTTGGAATGGGAAAATGGGCGAAACAGACGGCAGTTCTATGGCGGCGCAGGGCGCGCAACCGAAGGACGGCAACGAAAATGTCACTGAGAGACCAGGACTTTTCTCTCGAATAGTGGATGCGTTCTCAACGCAGAGTGAAGACTCGGCTTCTGAGGTCAATGGGCAAGAGGTCGATCCGGCTCAACCTCGCGGCATGATTAACCTGCGCCGGATGCGGGTCGAGGATGTGGCGATTCCCACGGTCGAGATCGTGTCAGTACCGTCGACGATATCCAAAGATGAGCTGGCCCAGGTTTTCCGGGAAAGCGGTCTGTCCAGGATACCTGTATATGAAGGAACGCTGGATACGCCTTTGGGTTTTATCCACCTGAAAGATTTCGCGTTGACGCACGGGTTCAACGGCGGCTCGACTGAGTTTGATCTGGTGTCGATGTTGCGGACATTGCTGTTCGTGCCGCCTTCGATGCCGATCGGTGTGCTGATGACCAAAATGCAAACCGAGCGCCGCCACATGGCATTGGTGATCGACGAATATGGTGGTGTCGACGGGTTGCTGACGATCGAAGACCTGATCGAACAGGTTGTTGGTGAGATCGCGGATGAACATGACGCGGATGAAAGCCAACTTTGGGTTCAGGAAAAACCTGGATGTTATGTGGTGCAGGCGCGGATACCCCTTGAAGACTTCGAAGCCGAGATCGGGCGATCCCTGACCAGCCACGAGGATGTCGATGAAGAAGAGATCGACACGCTTGGCGGGTTGGTCTTCATGTTGTCCGGACGGGTTCCGGCACGAGGAGAGGTTGTTCTGCATCCGGAAGGGCCTGAATTTGAGGTGATTGATGCGGATCCGCGGCGCATCAAACGGCTGCGTGTCATGCTGCCGGATATCGTTGCATGAACCTGATACGGGCTTGGCCCATTTGGCTTAGATTTGTCCTTTCTGGTTTGTTGGGAGGGCTGGCTGCATTTGGTCTGGCTCCCTTTGGGTATTGGGTGGCTTCTGTATTGGCGCTGGTGTTGGTCGCACCGATATTTCAGAGCACCGAGACACGTGCGCGTGCGGCGTGGATCGGTTGGGCGTTTGGGACCGGGTATTTCGCACATGCACTCAGCTGGATTGTCGAGCCGTTTCTGGTGGACGCCGATCGTCACGCTTGGATGGCTCCGTTTGCTTTGGTCTTCATGGCTGGTGGTTTGGCGCTGTTCTGGGCGCTGGCATTCTGGGTTGCTCGCAGGCCCGGCACGCGCGGGGTTTCACAGGCGTTGTTTCTCGCCTTGGCAATTTCGTTGGCGGAATGTGCCCGCGGTTATGTTCTGACCGGGTTCCCCTGGGCCGGGCTGGCGCAGGTCTGGGTCGAGACCCCTGTTGTGCAGCTACTGTCACTTTTTGGGCCTTACGGGCTTGGGGCGCTGACCTTGGTGGCGACGCTGCCACTAGGGGCGGCTTTGGCGCTGCGTTCCGGAGTATTCGTGCCCTTGGGCATCAGTGTGGCATCGGTCGCATTGGCTTTGGGCTATGCGGGGACGCGGCCCGCTGTGGTCGAAACGGGACATATCGTTCGCTTGGTTCAGCCCAATGCGTTGCAACATCAGAAATGGGATCCAGAGTTTGCACCTCTTTTCTTCGCACGTCAGATCGAGTTTACTGCCGCCGAACCACAGCCAGACCTGATCGTTTGGCCTGAAACCTCGGTTCCCGCCTGGCTGGGCAGCGCGCAGCCGTATCTGGATGCCATCGCCGAGGCGGCGCAAGGCACGCCGGTTGTTCTGGGAATTCAACGAGGCGACGGGCCGCGTATCTACAACTCGATGATCTACCTTGATGTGGATGGGGCTCAGCAGGGGCTGTACGACAAACATCATCTGGCGCCTTTTGGCGAATATGTACCGTTTGGCGACGTGATGGCGCGGTTCGGGATCTATGGCATGGCTGCAACCACCGGACATGGGTTCAGCGCCGGGTCGGGGGCGGCGCTGCTGGATGCAGGCCCATTGGGTAAAGCGCTGCCGTTGATCTGCTACGAAGCTGTGTTCACCCAGGATGTCCTTTCCGCGCCGGGGCGCGCTGATTTCCTTCTGCAAATCACCAATGATGCGTGGTTCGGAACGCGCTCGGGACCGTATCAGCACCTGGCTCAGGCACAAATGCGCGCCATCGAGCAGGGGCTGCCCATGATGCGTTCGGCCAATACCGGCGTCTCCGCCATGATTGACCCGCTGGGCCGGATCACCGAGGCCCTGCCGCTTGGGCAGGCGGGCTATATTGATGCCGGGCTTCCGGCGCCTCTTCCACCGACAGCTTATTCCCGAATGGGAGATAATCCTGTCTTTGCCGTGTTATTGGTGCTGTTTAGCCTGTTTTGGTACGGGCTGCAGCGGCGAAACCTATGATTTCGCATTGACCCTCAGTTTCGGGGGGCTTATCCCCTCTTGTGCCCATCACAACGGCTTCCTGGCGTGACGGGGTAATCTTAATGGAGCACTTGTATGTCCCGACAGAACTATACCTTTACTTCGGAATCCGTTTCCGAAGGGCATCCGGATAAGGTTTGTGACCGTATTTCCGATGCTGTACTTGACGCATTTCTGAACGAAGAACCCGAGGCACGCGTTGCGTGCGAGACCTTTGCGACAACGGATCGCGTGGTGATCGGCGGCGAAGTGGGGCTGTCTGATCAGGACAAGCTGCATGACTATATGGGCCGCATCGACGAGATCGCCCGCGCCTGTATCAAGGATATCGGCTATGAGCAGGATAAGTTCCACCACGAGACGGTAGAAGTTACGAACCTGCTGCATGAGCAATCTGCACATATTGCGCAGGGCGTAGATGCGTCGGGTGACAAGGACGAAGGTGCTGGTGATCAGGGCATCATGTTCGGCTATGCTACCACCGAGACACCCGCGCTTATGCCTGCGCCGATCCAGTATTCCCATGCAATCCTGCGCCGTCTGGCCGAGGTCCGCAAGAACGGGACCGAGCCTGCGCTGGGCCCGGATGCGAAATCGCAGCTGTCAGTGATCTACCAGGATGGCAAGCCGGTTGGCGTCAGCTCGATCGTTCTGTCGACCCAGCATCTGGATGAGACGCTGAGCTCGGCCGATATTCGTGCCATTGTTGAGCCGTATATCACCGAAACTCTGCCCGAGGGTTGGCTGACCGATCAGACCGATTGGCACGTCAACCCAACCGGCAAGTTCGTCATTGGCGGTCCGGACGGAGATGCGGGTCTGACCGGTCGTAAGATCATCGTGGACACTTATGGTGGTGCAGCGCCTCATGGTGGCGGAGCGTTTTCGGGTAAAGACCCGACCAAGGTGGACCGTTCGGCGGCTTATGCCGCGCGCTATCTGGCCAAGAATGTCGTAGCCGCGGGAATGGCCGAGCGTTGCACGATCCAGCTGAGCTATGCCATTGGCGTTTCCCGGCCTCTGTCGATCTATGCGGATACGCATGGCACGGGGCAGATCGCGGATGATCGGATTGAAAAAGCCGTCGGCCAGGTGATGGACCTGACCCCACGCGGCATCCGTCAGCATCTGGAGCTGAACAAGCCGATCTATCAGCGCACAGCAGCCTATGGCCATTTTGGCCGCCAGCCGGAAGCGGATGGAGGTTTCAGCTGGGAGCGCACAGATCTAGCAGACGCGTTGAAAGCGGCGGTTTGATCTGACTGTTATTAATAGGTGCGCCCTTGCGGGCGCGACTATTTCTTGGGAATTGTATGAGAGGCGGCGGCTATTCTGCTCTGCCGCCGCCCCTTGCCTCTGAGCCGTCCCCGCAGTATGGGCACCGCCATGAGCACCCAGACCCCCCAACGCCCCCGCAGAAACTTTTATGGCCGCTTCAAAGGCAAGACCCTGAAGCAAAGCCAAAAGACGTATCTAAGCGAAGACCTCGTTGCGCTGTCTCCGGGTGCTGTGGACTGGGAGAGCAATCCTGAACGCAGCCCGCTGGATCTGAAGGCCCTGTTCGGTGGCAAGGATGTCTGGCTTGAGATCGGCTTTGGCGGGGGCGAGCATCTGGTGCATCAGGCGGCCAGCAATCCCGATATCGGTATCATTGGGGCTGAACCCTATATCAACGGTGTTGCCATGTTGTTGGGCAAGATTCGCAAGGCTGGGGTCGAGAATCTGGCGGTGCATCCCGGCGATGCGCGCGATCTTTTTGATGTCTTGCCCGAAGCCAGCATATCACGCGCCTTTCTTCTGTACCCCGATCCCTGGCCCAAAACCCGGCATCACCGCCGTCGGTTCGTGACCCCAGAGCATCTGGAGCCGTTGGCGCGGTCGTTGAAACCGGGCGCGATCTTTCGTGTTGCCACAGATATTCCCGACTATGTCCGCCAAACGTTGGAAGAGGTGCCGGGCGCTGGTTTCGAATGGTTGGCGGAACGCCCCACCGATTGGCGCGAGCCCTGGGAAGACTGGATTTCCACGCGCTATGAGCAGAAGGCCCTGCGCGAAGGGCGGACACCGCATTACCTGACCTTCCGCCGCAACGACTGATTGCGGCTGGACCAAGCGGCCCCAATTCGCTAATCGGCTTGGGAACTGATAGCGAAAACAGGAGCCCCCATGTCCGGACACGGCACGCCCATCCCGATGACCTCGCACCCTTGCGGTCCGCTGACCGGAACGGCCGAGGTGCCTGGTGACAAGTCGATCTCGCACCGATCGCTGATCCTGGGCGCGATGGCCGTGGGTGAAACCCGGATCACCGGTCTGTTGGAGGGTGAGGACGTTCTGGACACCGCAAAGGCGATGCGTGCATTTGGGGCTGAGGTGACGGATCACGGGGGTGGCGAATGGTCAGTCCATGGTGTGGGCGTCGGTGGCTTTGCCGAACCCGATCAGGTTATTGACTGCGGCAACTCGGGCACCGGCGTTCGGTTGATCATGGGTGCGATGGCGACCTCTGCGATTTCCGCGACATTCACGGGGGATGCCAGCCTCAACAAACGCCCTATGGCGCGGGTAACCGATCCTCTGGCGTTGTTTGGTGCGCAATCTGTGGGACGCACCGGGGGGCGCCTACCTATGACGATTGTGGGTGCAGCAGACCCTGTCCCAGTAAAGTACGAGGTTCCTGTTCCCTCCGCACAGGTGAAATCTGCCGTTTTGTTGGCAGGTCTGAACGCACCGGGCAAGACCGTGGTGATTGAGGCCGAAGCGACCCGGGACCATTCCGAACGGATGCTGGCCGGGTTTGGTGCCGAAATCACAGTCGAGGATACCGATGAGGGGCGCGTTATCACCCTGACCGGGCGGCCCGAATTGAAGCCGCAGGTGATCGCGGTCCCCCGTGATCCCTCCAGCGCGGCCTTCCCGGTCTGTGCGGCGCTGATCACCCCCGGGTCTGATGTTCTGGTTCCGGGCATCGGCCTGAACCCGACCCGCGCGGGTCTGTTTACCACTCTGCGTGAGATGGGTGCTGACCTGACCTACGAGAATGAGCGCGAAGAGGGCGGCGAACCGGTTGCGGATCTGCGCGCGCGTTATTCGCCCGATATGAAGGGAATCTCGGTTCCTCCGGAACGGGCGGCGTCGATGATTGACGAATACCCTGTTCTGTCTGTGGTCGCGGCAAATGCCACTGGCACCACGATGATGGGCGGCGTGAAAGAGCTGCGCGTCAAGGAAAGCGACCGTATTGATGCGATGGCCCGCGGCCTGCGCGTTAATGGCGTCACCGTCGATGAGGGCGATGATTGGTGGTCGGTGGACGGTCTGGGAATTGGCAATGTTCCCGGCGGCGGCACCTGTGAGAGCTTTCTGGATCACCGGATCGCGATGTCCTTTATGGTTATGGGTATGGGGGCGAAAAATCCGGTCGGAGTCGACGATGGCGGCCCGATCGCAACGTCTTTCCCGATCTTCGAACCGTTGATGGCTGGCCTTGGTGCGCGGCTGCAGCGAAACAACCGGTAAATGCGATGGCAGTTGCCAGTTTCACCATAGCAATCGATGGCCCGGCAGCAGCGGGGAAGGGCACGATTTCCAATGCCGTTGCCGCCCATTTCGGGTTTGCGCATCTCGATACCGGCCTGCTTTACCGTGCGGTTGGCCGCAGAACGCTGGAAGGTGCCGACCCGGTTAGTGCCGCGCAAACGCTGACAGCCGAGGACCTGGATCAGGGTGATCTGCGCACGGCTGAAATCGCGCAAGCGGCCTCGAAAGTTGCAGTTATCCCCGAGGTGCGGGCTGCATTGGTCGATTTTCAGCGCGCCTTTGCGCGCCGCGCGGGCGGTGCAGTGTTGGACGGTCGTGACATCGGAACCGTTATTTGCCCGCGGGCCGAGGTTAAACTGTTTGTCACCGCCAGCGCCGAAGTGCGCGCTGAGAGACGGTTTCTGGAACTGGACGCCAAGGGCCATGAGGTTACACGCGCACAGGTGTTGGCCGATGTGCGTGAGCGGGACGCTCGGGATGCCGAACGCAGCAATGCACCTATGAAGCCAGCTGAGGATGCGGTCATACTGGATACCTCGGACCTGAGCATTGACGCAGCTCTCGCCCGCGCGATTGAGGTCATCGAACCAGTTCTGCCCTAGGGCCGTTTGCCAGAGCAAACACAACTTTGTTCACTAAGCTTTGTTTGGCCAGTGCCCGAGGCGTCGATTACCTTTGTATCGACATCTGCCGGAGGTAATCGATGTTCCGCCTGATTTTGATTTTTACCTTTCTCGCCAGTGCGCTTTCAGCGCAAGAGGCAGAACCGCCAATGACCTACGAGCGTTTGGGCAAGATATTGTTTGCGCTTGACCCCGAGACAGAGCCTCTTGGGCCGGGCTTTCAGCTTACCATCGCGGAGGTTCCCGTTCTGGTGATTACCGACGTCAATGCGGACCGGATGCGGGCCATGGTGTCGATCCAAAGTGTCGAAGATCTGAGTGCTCAGGACATGCAACGGATGATGCAGGCGAATTTCGACAGTACCCTGGATGCGCGATATGCGATTGCCAATGGCACCTTGTGGGCTGCGTTCATCCACCCCTTGTCGCGGCTGGAAAGGGATCAGTTGATCTCGGGGCTGGCCCAGACGGTGAACATCGCCAACACCTACGGCACCTTGTATTCCAGCGGAGTTGCGGAATTTGGCGGCGGCGATAGCAATGATCTTCAGCGCGCTCTGATCGAAGAGCTTCTGAAAAAAGGCGAGGATATCTGACGCAGGGCCGGTACTTGCGCATTTCCTTTCTCGCAGCATCCACCATCCTAAAGAAAGTCGCGCAGTGGCGAGCGGCCTGTGTTGCCGGGTCTGATGACCCGACATGTATGTAGGTTCGGCCGTCATAGTGCCTAGCTGGATGCAGGAAAGCTGTTATAGTTTCTCTCAGGCAAAAAGGGAAAGCTGCTTTACAAGCCCCAAAATCAAAAAGGGCAGGCGGCTAAAAAACCCCAAAACCAACAGGGACAGAAAATATGAATAATCGTTTGCGCAAGATCACCATTGTGGGTGGCGGCACGGCAGGTTGGATGACCGCGCTGATCCTGGAAATGGTGTTTTCACGCACGTCAGCACCCAAGGATCGCCCGCGTATCTGCCTGATCGAAAGCCCCAATATCTCGACTGTGGGCGTTGGCGAGGCCACGGTTCCACGGATGCCGATCACGCTGCGCCAGGCCGGCATTTCAGAGCGGGATTTCTTCCGTGAGACCAACGCCTCGTTCAAGCTGGGCGTGAAGTTTTGTAATTGGAACAAGGACGCCAAAGGCAATCGAATTGATTACGTGAACCCTTTTGCGCATGGCCAGTTGTTAGAGGGGTTAGAGCCCGCAGAATACTTCCTGCGCTTTGGCAATGGCGATAGGGATTTCACGCAGTCCATCTCGCCCCATGATGATCTGGCGCGCCTATGCAAAGGTGGGCGGCCACTGGGTCAGCCAGAGTTTGAGCAGCGGTTCGGTTATGCCTATCATCTGGATGCTGTGAAGTTTGCAGGCATGTTGACCAGGGTTTGCACCAAGCGCGGCGTTGAGCATATCCAGGACGAGGTGAAATCGGTCGAGCTGGATGAGCAGGGCAATGTCAGTCATCTGATGCTGGAAAAGAAAGGCCGCCATGACATTGAGATGGTCGTGGATTGCACCGGGTTTCGCGGCTTGATTATCAACAAGGCGCTGGGCGAGCCTTTCATGGACTATTCTGACTATCTGCCCAACGACCGCGCCATGGCGTTGCAGATCGAGCACCCGGATCCAGAAAAAATTGAAAGCGTCACACGGTCCACCGCACTTGGCGCGGGGTGGACCTGGCGGGTGCCACTCTTTAACCGTGTGGGCACGGGCTATGTTTACTCATCTGCGCATCGCACGGATGAACAGGCGGCGGATGAATACCTCGAATGGCTGGGCGACAGCGGCAAAGGTGCGACGCCGCGTGTGATCCCGATGCGTATCGGACGCGTGCGCAATGCCTGGGTCAAGAATTGCGTGGCGATCGGACTGGCCGGAGGGTTCATCGAACCGCTGGAAAGTACAGCGATCCACATGATTGATCATGCGGTGCGCTGGTTCGCCGAGCATCTGCCTACGCGGGACATCGAACCGTCGCTGCGGGCGAGATATAACAAGCAAATGGATAAGCTCTATGACGAGGTTCTGGATTTCATTTGTCTGCACTACCGCTTGGGCAACCGCACGGATGATCAATATTGGATCGACGCGCGGACCGAAATGAAGATACCGGATCGGCTGGCCGAGAACCTTGAGCTGTGGCAGCACCGCCTGCCTTTGGAACGAGATATCGAGTTTGCAACGCTTTTCGATTTCCGCGTCTATCAAACGGTTCTTTTGGGTAAGCAGGTCTATGATACGGGCTATGGTGCCGGCATCCGCGATCGCTTGCGGCCGTTGAAGAAACCGATCTGGTTCCAGTGGTGGAAAGGCGCGAAAGTGGATCTTGCGCAGATACTCAGATCAATGCCTGATCACAAAACCCTGCTGCGCGATATCCGGGGCGAGCTAGAGCGCCCTGCCTTTGGAAAGGCCGCAGCAGCGAAGCCAACAGTCGCGATGCCGGGCGCGGCCCCGGTACCTTTGGCGGTCCAGAACATGCCGAATTTTGCCGAAATCCAAAGCGGCTCAAAAGATCTGCAACTGTTTTAGGCGCTCTGTCCTTTCGGAGCTGAAGAAGAATACAAATCGACCCGACCTCAGCCATGCAAGGCTGGGGTTTGCGTGTTATTTTGTGATATGCACGGTAAAACTTGCAGCGCCTGTGCGAACCCGTTATAGAGCGCGCGTCGACAAGGCGATTTGAGCCATAAAACAATGAGACGAGCAGGGTCGGACCAACCGGCCCTCTTTGTTTTGCGGTATATGTCAGGTCGTCTGACCAATCCACTAAGACCGGCGGAGACAACCGCTCGGCCAGCAAAAACGTTATGTAAAGGAAAACACTGCCAGATGGCTGATACAACCATGGAGGAATTCGAAGCCCTCCTTAATGAAAGCTTCGAAATGGACACGCCCGAAGAGGGTTCTGTTGTCAAAGGTAAGGTTCTGGCGATCGAAGCCGGCCAAGCCATCATCGACGTCGGCTACAAAATGGAAGGCCGCGTTGATCTGAAAGAATTCGCAAATCCTGGCGAAGCCCCTGAAATCACTGTTGGCGACGAGGTTGAAGTTTACCTGCGCGCCGCAGAAAACGCCCGTGGCGAAGCTGTCATCTCACGTGAGATGGCCCGCCGTGAAGAGGCATGGGACCGTCTGGAAAAAGCATATGCCGACGACCAGCGCGTCGAAGGTGCAATCTTTGGTCGTGTCAAAGGTGGCTTCACCGTCGATCTGGGTGGTGCAGTTGCGTTCCTGCCCGGCTCGCAGGTTGACGTGCGCCCCGTACGCGACGCTGGCCCTCTGATGGGTCTGAAGCAGCCGTTCCAGATTCTGAAAATGGACCGTCGCCGTGGCAACATCGTTGTTTCGCGCCGCGCAATCCTGGAAGAATCGCGTGCCGAACAGCGCGCCGAGGTTATCGGCAACCTGACCGAAGGTCAGACCGTAGAAGGCGTGGTCAAGAACATCACCGAATACGGTGCGTTTGTTGACCTGGGCGGCGTTGACGGCCTGCTGCACGTCACCGACATGGCATGGCGCCGTGTGAACCACCCGTCCGAGATCCTGACGATCGGCGAGACCATCAACGTTCAGGTCATCAAGATCAACAAAGAGACCCACCGCATCAGCCTGGGTATGAAGCAGCTGCAGGAAGATCCGTGGGATCTGGTTGCAGCCAAGTATCCGCTGAGCTCGGTTCATCAGGGTCGCGTCACCAACATCACCGACTACGGCGCGTTCGTCGAGCTGGAAGCCGGTGTCGAAGGTCTGGTGCACGTGTCCGAGATGTCCTGGACCAAGAAAAACGTCCACCCCGGCAAGATTGTTTCGACGAGCCAGGAAGTCGACGTCATGGTTCTGGAAATCGATGGCGCCAAGCGTCGCGTGTCTCTGGGCCTGAAGCAGACTCAGCGCAACCCGTGGGAAGTGTTTGCAGAAACACACCCCGAGGGCACCGAAGTCGAAGGCGAAGTCAAGAACATCACCGAATTCGGTCTGTTCATTGGCCTCGAAGGCGACATCGACGGCATGGTTCACCTCAGCGATCTGTCCTGGGACGAGCGTGGCGAGGATGCCATCCAGAACTACCACAAGAACGACGTGGTACAGGCCGTTGTGTCTGAAGTGGATGTCGAGAAAGAGCGTATCTCGCTGTCGATCAAAGCCCTGGGCGGTGACAAGTTCGCCGAAGCCGTGGGCGGCGTGAAGCGTGGCTCGATCATCACCGTTGAGGTCACCGCGATCGAAGATGGCGGCATCGAGGTAGAGTACGAAGGTATGAAGTCGTTCATCCGTCGTTCCGACCTGAGCCGTGACCGTGCCGAACAGCGCCCCGAGCGTTTCTCGGTCGGTAACAAGGTCGACGTCCGCGTCACCAATGTCGACAGCAAGACCCGTCGTCTGGGTCTGTCGATCAAGGCACGTGAGATCGCCGAAGAGAAAGAGGCCGTGGAACAGTACGGTTCTTCCGACTCGGGCGCATCGCTGGGCGATATCCTGGGTGCAGCGCTGAAGTCGGGCGACTAAGTCCGAGCCTCAGTCAAGCCGAATTTCCGGCCCCGCGTGAAAGCGCGGGGCCGTTTTTGTTGCGAATCAACATGTTCGCATTTTCAGGCTAATTGAGGCTTAGGTTCATGCATTTGTCGGGCAAATTACATGAACTGGCAAAAATTCGCGTTACTTAACTGTAATTTTCAGCCTTTGCCCGCAGAGTTTACGTTCCCCCGAACCCAGTTTTTTCCTATACTGTTCAGAATAATAGGCATGGTTAACCGGTCGCCTGGGAGGGTAACGCACATGATCCGTTCAGAACTGATTCAGAAAATCGCCGACGAGAACCCGCATCTTTATCAGCGTGACGTCGAGCGAATCGTGAATACCGTGTTCGAAGAAGTAACGGATGCGATGGCGCGAGGGGATCGGGTTGAACTGAGAGGCTTCGGGGCGTTTTCAGTGAAACAGCGCGATGCCCGTGTGGGTCGTAACCCGCGCACCGGCGAAACTGTGCAGGTCGAAGAAAAATGTGTTCCGTTTTTCAAAACTGGCAAGTTGCTAAGGGACCGGTTGAACGGTAAAGCCTAGGCCATGATGCGCTACCTTCGATATGCTTTTCTCGCGGTCCTCGGGATCGTCTTGATTTCAGTCTCTCTGGCCAACCGCGAAGCGGTTGAGCTGACGCTTATTCCCTCGGCTATAGCCGATTTGCTTGGCTTCAATTTCAGCGCCTCGTTGCCGCTGTTCGTGGTGGTTCTGGGTGGCATCGTCGCTGGCCTGGTCATTGGCTTTCTTTGGGAATGGCTGCGCGAGCACAAGCACCGCCGCGATGCTACCGCCAGCAAAGGTGAAGTGCGCAAGCTTGAGCGTGAGGTCAAGAAGCTCAAGAAAGCGCAGAACGAAGGACAGGACGAAGTTCTCGCCCTGTTGGATGAGGCCAGCTGAGGCCCGGAATGTCGGATGTAGCGGTTAAAATCTGCGGCCTGACTGCACCAGATCACGTGCGCGCAGCAGCTGATGCGGGTGCACGGTATCTTGGTTTCAACTTCTTTCCGAAATCGCCTCGATATGTTTCGCCTCAACAGGCAGCAGCTTTGTTCGAGCATGTCCCCGTTGGGGTTGCAAAGGTCGCCTTGGTTGTGAACGCCACGGATGAGTTGTTGGACAGTATCACCGCAGTCGCCCCTTTTGACATGTTGCAGCTGCATGGCTCAGAATCTGTCGAGCGGGTGCAGGAAATCAAGGCGCGCTATGGGTTGCCTGTTATCAAGGTGGTTGGTGTTGCAGATGCCGAAGACCTGGCCGACATTGATACTTATTGCGATGTTGCCGATCAGTTGCTGATAGATGCCAAGGCGCCAAAGAGCTCGGTTCTGCCGGGTGGAAACGGGCTGGCGTTTGACTGGCGTTTGCTGGCTGGGCGCAAATACTGGCGCAAGCCCTGGATGCTGGCCGGTGGGTTGAACCCCGGCAATGTGGCCGAGGCCATCCGTATGACGGGCGCGCGTCAGGTCGATGTCGCCTCGGGCGTGGAAAGTGCACCGGGCATCAAGGATGCCGCGATGGTTCGTGCGTTTGTAGACGCTGCAATTCGGGCCGGCTGAGGTATCACATCTAAGGATTCCCATGTGCGTTTTGCCATGGCAAATCCCGCCGCTACCTCCTATGAACAACGGGTACGACGATGGAGACACCCATGGCCAACGATCTTTTCAATTCCTTCATGTCCGGCCCAGACGAGCAGGGCCGTTTCGGCATTTTCGGCGGGCGTTTTGTCAGCGAAACGCTGATGCCGCTGATCCTGGCGCTGGAAGAGGAATATGAAAAGGCCAAGGACGATGCCACATTTTGGGCCGAGATGGACGATCTGTGGGCCAACTATGTGGGACGCCCCTCGCCATTATATTATGCCGAACGCCTGACCGAGCATCTGGGTGGCGCCAAAATCTATCTGAAGCGCGATGAGCTGAACCACACCGGCGCGCACAAGATCAATAACGTATTGGGCCAGATCATTCTGGCGCGGCGCATGGGCAAGACCCGGATCATTGCCGAGACCGGCGCCGGACAGCATGGCGTGGCCACAGCCACCGTTTGCGCCAAGTTCGGTTTGAAATGCGTGGTCTATATGGGCGCGCATGATGTGCAGCGACAGGCCCCGAACGTGTTCCGCATGCGCCTGCTGGGGGCCGAAGTGATCCCTGTGACGTCAGGTCGTGGCACATTGAAAGACGCGATGAACGATGCGTTACGTGACTGGGTGACCAACGTGCGCGATACGTTTTATTGCATCGGTACAGTTGCTGGCCCGCACCCGTATCCGGCGATGGTGCGCGACTTTCAGTCGATCATCGGCAAGGAAGCAAAGGAACAGATGCACAAGGCCGAGGGCCGTTTACCCGACACGCTCATCGCCGCCATCGGTGGTGGATCGAACGCAATGGGTCTGTTCTATCCGTTCCTGGATGATAAATCCGTCAACATCATCGGTGTCGAAGCCGGTGGTAAGGGCGTGAACGACAAGATGGAACATTGCGCCTCGCTGACCGGCGGCCGCCCCGGTGTTCTGCATGGCAACCGCACCTATCTGTTGCAGGATGATGACGGGCAAATCCTCGAAGGATACTCGATCTCGGCTGGTCTGGATTACCCGGGCATTGGCCCTGAACATTCATGGCTGAATGATATCGGCCGCGCGCAATATGTGTCGATCACCGACAAAGAGGCGCTTGAGGCGTTCCAGCTTTGCTGTGCAACCGAAGGCATCATCCCGGCGCTTGAACCTAGCCATGCGCTGGCTCATGTGATGAAGATCGCGCCGGATCTGCCCAAGGATCACCTGATCTGCATGAATATGTGTGGACGTGGTGACAAGGATGTTCAGACCGTGGCGAAATATCTGAACTTCGACATGTCGGATACCGAAGGCCGCAGCGCCGATTGACCAGGCGGTAAAATTTGAAATTTCTGACAAAAGCTGTGTGCCTTTGAACGGTGTGCAGCTTTGGTTTCCAGCCTGCGGCTTTTCGAATGTTGCGCAGCTGGGTAATTTTGTTGCGCACTCGCCACAGGTGCATTTCCACCTCTCAGAATATCATTGAGCGAATCCTGCCCCTTCGCCTAAACCCGCCGTTACCGGTCAAAACGGGCCGGACCCTAGCGAGCAGAGGTGATCACTCTCTCGGTGCGGACGGCGCTGCCGAAACCGTATGCCAGGGCCGAAACCGGGGATTGGTACATGCTTTGTAGCTCAGGTGGAAGAGCGGCAGATGGCAAGTCTGTGAGCGAAGGTTCGACTCCTTCCAAAGCTCCAAATGTAGCTCATTCTGGTTAGAGCAATCGACTGTTAATCGATGTGTAGCGGGTTCGAGTCCCGCCATTTGAACAAACGCTGTTAGGTCAGCACCGGCCTTCAACGCCGGTCCGTGAAAACGGTCCAAATCATTAAGGTCCGGGTGTTCCCCAGCAGGGGTGGCACCGCGCTATGTCAGGCTTTGGCCGGGCGGGGCAGGGGTCTTCGCTGCTCTGGTCTTGGGCCAGAGGGCAGATGACGGTGTCGCCGGATTGGCGCCCCGCTTGATCCCTTGGGAGCAGGCGGCGCATTGGTCCCGCGCCCCTCTCTCTGACCCTCTCGCAAAAGGACACGGCGCGGGGGATGCCCGGGTCTTTCACAGCCTTCATCCGAAGGCTTCACACCTGTCACCCAATCGGGGTGCAAACCACTGAAAACATGAAAAGGAGTTCGCTTTTGCGACGACGATAGAGCGAGACGAAAAGGAGAAATGAAATGACACTATTCCAAGATCTGATCGACCGGCTGTCCGGTCATCAACGGCTGACCCTGACCGAGACCCAGCGGATGCTGGTTTTGCGCAAGGGGGTAATTGACACCCTCCTCGGCCCCGGGAAACACCGGCTGCCACGCAGGGATGTGCTGACCGAGCTGCACGATCTGGAGGCTCTCTTTTTCGTGTCGCCCTATGAGCGGGCGCTGATGCAGAACCGGCCCGAACTGGCCGAGGCGCACCTGACCGAGTTTCGGGCAGGGCCCGACGAGGTTCTGGTTCTGCTTCGGGATGGTGTGCCCGCACTGGTGCTGATCCCCGAAGTACGGGCGCTGGTTTGGAAGGTTGCCGGCCCTTGGGCCGTTGAGCAACACGCGCTGACCGAGTCCATGGTTGTGCCCAAAGCGGTCGCGCAGCGGCTGGTTCGGGTGGGGCTGCAGATGCACCTGACGCGGGTCGAGATTGTCGAAGGGCATGTCGGTTTGCTGACCGTGGATGGCGTGCTAGTGGATCGGCTGAACCCCGGCGCCCATGCCTTCTGGAAGGTGGGCCGGAACGTCGAGGTCAAGCAGATCGACCTGCGGCAACGAACCCATGAGGTAACGGGTCAAGAGATACTGACCAAGGACCGGGTGACCATCCGGGTCAACCTCAGCGCCGATTACCGGGTCGTCGATCCGGTCAAGGCGATGGGGGCGGTGAAGGATTTTGATCAGGCCCTGCACCGGGCCCTGCAACTGGCGTTCCGGAAGACCCTTGGGTCGATGACGCTTGACCGGCTACTTGCCGAGAAGGTGGGCGTTGACACCGAGGCTGCAGATCGGGTGCGGACACAAATGGCCGGGATCGGCATCGAAGTGGGTGAGATCGCGTTGAAAGACGTCATCCTGCCCGGCGAGATGCGCGAAATCCTGACCGCCGTAGTCGCTGCCGAGAAACAGGCCGAGGCCAACGTCATCCGGCGGAGGGAAGAAACCAACGCCACGCGGTCTTTGCTGAACACCGCGAAAGTTATGGCGGAAAACCCGGTGATGCTGCGACTGAAAGAGCTGGAAGCGCTGGAAACCATCGCCGGCAAGGTCGAGCGGCTGACGGTTCATAACGGAACCGAGGGTCTGATGTCTGACCTTGTGAAATTGCGGGATTGATCCCGAATAAGGGCTGGTCCGGGTGATCCCGGGCCGGTCTGCCTAGTCCTGAACCGCGTGTTGGTTGAGAATGCGCAGAGGCACGATGTCCAGCGCCCGTTGATGTGTCGCCTCAAGATGAACCTTGGGCGCGCATCCTTCGTCATGGGCTTGCAGGAAGCGACCCGCACATAAACACCAGCTGTCACCGGCACGCAGCCCTGGAAAATTAAACTCGGGGCGCGGCGTGCTGAGGTCATTGCCGACATATTTCGAATAGGCCAGAAACTCGACCGTCATTACCGCGCAAACCGTGTGGCTGCCCTGATCCTCGGGGCAGGTATTGCAGGCGCCATCGCGAAAGAACCCAGTCAGCGGATCGCGGGAGCAAGGGGCGAGCACGCCCCCCAGAACATTTATGCTTTCCTGTTTCTGCATAAGAGCATCTTACAGGCTTTGCGCAATCTTGCGGAACATTTCTATGTTAATCTCATTCACGCCAGGGTCTCGAAACTTGCGATCGGCCCCGGTGGACACGATCAGCACCCCGCGCGGCTGGTCGAAATAGATATACTGACCATAGACGCCGCGGGCCATGAACTCGCCCTCATGCGCGCCCACGGGAATCCACCACTGATATCCATAGCCGATCTTGCCCGATGCGGTCGGGGCACTGGGCAGGACCGAAGCGGCGATCCATTCAGCCGGTACCAGTTGCTGCCCATCATGAACCCCGTTTTGCAGGATCATCTGACCGAAACGCGCATAGTCGCGGGTGGTGAAATTCAAGCCCCCCAGAACAAAGGCAACTCCGGCCCCGTCGGTCACGTAATAGCCATCCCGCTCCAACCCAAGCGGCTGCACAATGCGCTCTGTAAGCAGTTCGGCTACGCTGCGACCGGTTGCTCCTCGGACCACCATACCGATAACATGGGTGTCGATTGACACGTATTTCCAGGTTTCTCCAGGTGTTGCGAAACTGTCCTGCAGCGAGGCGGCAAAATCGTCCAGTTCTCGGCCTAAGGCGACCACTCGACCCATCCGGTTGATGTCAGAATTGTAATCCAGATAATCCTCGTTGAAGGTCACACCGCTGGCCATGTTCAACACGTTGCGAATCGTCGTACCATCATAGGCCGTGCCTTTTAGTTTGGGCACGTATTGCACGACAGGATCGTCCAATGAGGCGATTGCGCCTTCGTCCAGCAATATGCCGAACAATGCAGAAAGATAGCTTTTGGCAACCGACCACGAAATGCGTCGATCGTCTGGTGTGGTGCCCAGATAGTATTCCTCAAACCGGATCTGCCCGCCCTGCATCACAAGCAAGGATGTGACCGACCGGTCTTCGATCCATTGATCCGTGCCTGCTGGCAGGTCAAACCCGGGCCCGTAAGGCAATTCCCATGTGGCCCCATCCCCGCGCGGCAAGTTGACGGTTTTGAAAGCTGCATCCATATGCGAGAAATTGTGAACGATCTTTTCGGGGGAAAACAATGAGTTCACCGCCATCAAGCGTTGAATTTCCTCGCGTTTCCAGAACCCGACAACGGCGGCTGCCAGCACAAGCATCAGCGCGATACGCAGCACCCATTTAAACAAAGCTCTCATTTGTCGCCTCCCATGATTGCCGGTATTGGAGCCTGCCCGGGAAAATTCCGCAATCCGGACGTAGGGGCAACGGCAAAGGGTGCTATTTGAACTTGTCCATCAGCTTCTGCATGGCTGACCTGCTGTCCTCGGCGGGTTCGGTAATGGTCTGGGCCGTTGGTTTTGGGTGCTCGGACGGTGACTTGGACGAACGCGGCGGTGCCGTTCGCTGGGCAACGGCGTTCATGAACTTACCGCCATCGCCATTGGCCAGGTGCCTTGCGCCATCTGCAACGCCGCGCAGGACTTCTTCCAACCAGTCGTTGTCAGCCTTCGCGAAATCGCCCAAGACATATGGCGAAACCAATTCTTTCCGCCCGGGATGACCGATCCCAAGGCGCACCCGATCATAGGCTGGGCTGATATGTTCGTGGATTGACCGAAGCCCGTTATGACCGGCATGGCCTCCGCCTGCCTTGACGCGGACCTTACCGGGCGCCAGATCCAATTCATCATGTAGGACAGTGACGTCGGTCGAATCCAACTTGTAAAACCGCATGGCCTCGCCCACCGATTGACCGGACCGGTTCATGAAGGTCTGAGGCTTGATAAGCAAAACCTTTTCTTGACCCAGCCGCCCTTCGGCGATTTCGGCCCGAAATTTGGATTTCCAAGGACCAAAGCCGCAATCCTCGGCGATCCGGTCAACGGCCATAAAGCCAATATTGTGCCGGTTTCGAGCATATTTTGATCCGGGATTTCCCAGGCCGACAAACAGCTTCATCGTCATGTCCTTGTCTCAAGCGCGATATCGCAACTGGTTGATGGCACGGATCGGGGCCGATTTTCCAGCCCAATGGGCAAAAGAAAACGGGACCCCAATGGGGCCCCGTCACAAAAACCGAAACTTTGGATCCGGCCTTATTCTTCTTCGCTTCCGACGACTTCGACTTCATCGGGTGCAACATCACCCTCTTCGCCATCTTCGTCATCGCTTGTAGCCAGGCCGGTTGGGGCCGAGATGTTGGCGATCACAAAGTCACGGTCGATGGTCGGCTTGGTGCCAGCAGGCAGATCGACCGACGAGATGGTGACAACGTCGTTGATGTTCAGACCGGTCAGATCAACGGTGATCTTCTCAGGAATCTCACCAGCGGTACACATCAGCTCGACCTCAGGACGGACAACGGTCAGAACGCCGCCTTTCTTGATGCCGGGGGCCTCTTCCTCGTTGATGAAATCAACCGGAATAAACAGTGCGATCTTGGTGGTCCGACGCAGGCGCATCAGGTCCAGGTGGGTCGGCAGGTCTTTGACAACGTCACGCTGAACGTCGCGGCAGATGACGCGAACGTCTTCCTGGCCTTCAACCTTCAGGTTCCACAATGTCGACTTGAACCGGCCCGCTTTCAGGCGCTTGAACAGTTCGTTGAACGGGATCTGGATCGGCAGCGGCTCTTTGTCGCCACCAAAAACAATGCCCGGAACCATGCCGTCGCGGCGTGCCTGACGAGCGGCGCCCTTGCCTGTCCCCGTCCGTTCCAGAGCTACGAGATCAGGAATCTCTCCAGCCATGATATTTCTCCAATGTTAGGGCGGGTATCCTCCAAGGCTGTATACCCGCGTGAAGCCGCGTCCTTAGCTTGATTCATTGAGTTTGGAAAGGGGTTTTTGCAGCTCGTCTATTTTACGAGGCTCCGTCTCGCGCTCCGAAGTATTTTCGGCCAGATGGAGCAAGGAATCCTTTCTTCAACTGGCTCTAAATATATCGGGCGAGGCGGCCAAAGGGCGACTGGGGTAGAGCCCCATGCGCGCGATCAATCTGTCCAGCTCCCTCCGAAGTCTTTCGGGACAAGCAAATTGTGCCGGCCCAGATCGCTCACATTGCGTTCACCGCAAAGCGCCATGGTCGTATCAAGTTCTTTCTGAATGATCTCAAGTGCCGTGGTCACGCCTTTCTGGCCCATTGCGCCAAGACCGTAAACAAAGGCGCGCCCGATAAAGGTGCCCTTCGCGCCAAGTGCCAGTGCTTTCAGAACGCCCTGGCCAGACCGAATGCCACTGTCCAGATGCACTTCGATGTCGTTTCCGACAGCGTCCATAATCTCGGGCAGGACACGAATGGAACTGAGCGCCCCGTCCAACTGGCGTCCGCCGTGGTTTGAAACCACGATGGCATCGGCGCCCAGCTTGGCGGCCATCTTGGCATCCTCGGAATCCAGGATACCTTTGAGGATCACCTTGCCGCCCCATTGGTTCATCAGCTTTTCAACCTTGCCCCAATCCAGGCTGGGGTCGAATTGTTCCGCCGTCCATGTGCCCAGCGATCTTGTATCAGTGATATTATCAACATGGCCAACAATATTGCCGAAGTTCCGCCGTTTGGCGCCTAACATTTCGATGCCCCAGGCCCATTTTGTCATCAGATTGGCGATGGTCTTGGGCGTCAGCTTTGGCGGCGCGGACAGACCATTCTTTAGGTCCTTGTGGCGCTGCCCGAGTATTTGCAAGTCCAGGGTGATCACAAGGGCCGAACATTTTGCATCCTTGGCGCGTTGGATCAGTCGAGAGACATAGTCCTGGTCCTTCATGGTGTAGAGTTGGAACCAGAAGGGCGCAGTGGTGTTCTCGGCCACCTCCTCGATAGAATTGATTGACATCGTGGACAGGGTAAAGGGGACGCCAAAAGCCTCGGCTGCTTTGGCGGCTTTGATCTCACCATCCGCGTGCTGCATGCCGGTCAGACCAACGGGGGCAAGGGCAACAGGCATGGTAACATCCTGTCCGATCATCTGCGACGCCGTCGTGCGCCCGGTCATATCAACCGCTACTCGCTGGCGCAGGCGGATATCTTCGAAATCCGAGCTGTTATCGCGAAAGGTCTGCTCGGTCCAGCTGCCGCTTTCGGCATAGTCAAAGAACATGCGTGGGACGCGTCGTTCATAGATGTGTTTGAGGTCTTGGATATTGGTGATGACGGGCATGAGATGCGGCTTTCGAAAGATTGGTCCTTTTTCTTTACCAATTTTTCGAAAGCCTCGCAACGCCACGTTTCCGTGCGCAACGTTAGGTGCAATAGAAAAACCGCAGCCGGGTTGCGCCGACTGCGGTCAAGATTGCGAAACTGGTCGTTGGATCAGGCCGAATGTGCCCCATCTGCCAGCGATTTGACAAAATCCAGAACTTCACCAACCGACTTCCCGGCGGCGATCTGGCTGACAATGGCCGAGCCGACCACAGCGCCATCGGCAACAGTTGCGATTGCCCGCGATTTTTCCGGGGTATTGATTCCAAAGCCCACGATCACTGGCAAATCCGTGGCGGATTTGATCCGAGAGACCTCGGGGCCTACATTCGTGGCTTGGGCTTCGGCTGCGCCTGTGATCCCCGTGATCGAGACGTAATACACAAATCCCGAAGTGTTCTGAAGAACGCGCGGAAGCCGTTTGTCATCCGTTGTCGGCGTGGCGAGGCGGATAAAATTCATTCCAGCCGCCTGTGCAGGCAGACAAAGTTCGTCATCTTCTTCGGGGGGCAGGTCAACGATGATCAGGCCGTCGATGCCAGCCTCAGTAGCGTCCGCCAGAAACCTTTCCACGCCGCGGCTGTAGATGGGATTGTAATACCCCATTAGCACAATAGGCGTTGTATCATCCGTTTCCCGAAAAGCACGTGCAAGATCCAGTGTGCGTTGCAGGGTCATCCCGCCCTCTAGGGCGCGTTGTCCTGCTGCCTGGATGGTCGGACCATCCGCCATCGGGTCGGTGAACGGCAGCCCAAGTTCGATCACGTCGACACCGGCACCGGGCAAGCCCCTGACGATCTCAAGCGAGGTGTCGAAATCGGGGTCACCGGCCATGATGTAGGATACGAAGGCCTTTTTGCCCTCGGCCTTGAGGGCGGCGAACTTGGCGTCGATACGGGTCATCTGCGGTCCTTGCATACGGATTTGAACCTGATGTGCAGAAACTTTGCACGGAAATCAATCCCGCCGCGCCAGATTGCTTCAGAACCCGTAGTGATAACGCATGAACACTGAGTTGACGCCGGGATTGAAACTGTCCGTGCTCGCGTTCGAATTATGGGTGATGGCCAGCGAGAGCTTGTTTCCATTTTCCAGGGCATATCCAATTCCGAAAAGGCTGCGGATCTGGAAATTTCCGCCGAGATCATTGTCATCATTTGAGGCGTTGTAGTAGCCAGGCATCACGCTGGCCTCTGCGAACCACCGGTCAGAGATAGTATAGAGACCGACCAAACCGGCGCCAATATGCGTGTCGGCTTCTGCATCCACCGTCAGAGCCACACCCCAGCCAGCACTGAGGCGCGTGGCTTTGTGAAACGGGCTGTGCTGATATTCCAGTGACACGACCGCCTGATCATTGCTGCTGGTGTGGGTGAAATCCGCATATCCTGCTCCCAATACGATGGACTGCCCGTGTGCCATGGTCGTGGTGGCCAGCAAAGTGCTCATTAAGAAAAGTGTTTTCATCTCGGTACTTCTTGGTTTTCTCAACTCCCTGTCAGTTGGTGACGCGGCAGTGGCAAAATCAAGTATTCGAAGTACACGTTTGATTAACAGATAAGTGATGTTGCAACTGGGACTCGACCTGTTGCCGCCGTCCGGGTTGCGCATTTGCCCGGACGTGAATAGAAGACGCCGTCGTATCGCTTCAGGAGGCCGAGATGGGCTTTAAAATGGGAATCGTGGGTTTGCCGAATGTGGGCAAGTCGACTCTCTTCAATGCGCTGACCAAGACAGCGGCTGCTCAGGCGGCGAATTTCCCGTTCTGCACCATTGAACCCAATGTGGGCGATGTGGCGGTGCCCGATGACCGGCTGGACAAGCTGGCGGCGATTGCAAGTTCAAAGCAGATCATCCCGACGCGAATGACGTTTGTGGATATCGCGGGCCTCGTAAAGGGCGCGTCAAAGGGCGAGGGGTTGGGCAACCAGTTTCTGGCCAACATCCGTGAGACTGACGCCATCGCTCATGTGTTGCGCTGCTTCGAAGATGGTGATGTGACCCATGTCGATGGCCGCGTCGATCCCGTGGCGGATGCCGATACGATTGAGACCGAACTGATGCTGGCCGATCTGGAAAGCATCGAAAAGCGCCGTGCCAATCTGGTGCGCAAGCTGAAGGGCAACGACAAAGAGGCACAGCAACAGGAACGTTTGCTTGCCGAAGCGCAGGCCATGCTGGAAGACGGCAAACCCGCGCGTCTGGTCGAAGTTAGCGACGAAGACGACAAGGCGTGGAAAATGCTGCAACTGCTGACCACCAAACCGGTTCTCTATGTCTGCAACGTCTCGGAAGAAGAGGCTGCCGAGGGCAATGAATATTCAGCCCGTGTGGCTGAAATGGCCGCAGCGCAAGGCAACTCGCACGTCATTATCAGTGCCAAGATCGAAGAAGAGATTAGCCTGCTGGAAGAGGACGAAGCGCAGATGTTCCTCGAGGAAATGGGGCTGGAAGAGCCAGGTCTCGACCGTCTGATCCGCGCAGGCTACGACCTGCTGAAGCTGGAAACCTATTTCACCGTCGGCCCGAAAGAAGCCCGTGCCTGGACCATCCGCACCGGCACCGCCGCGCCGCAGGCTGCTGGCGTCATCCATGGCGATTTCGAAAAGGGTTTCATCCGTGCTGAAACGATCGCCTATGACGACTATGTTTCGGCAAACGGAGAGCAAGGCGCCAAAGAGGCAGGCAAGATGCGCGCCGAAGGCAAGGGCTATGTCGTCAAGGATGGCGATGTGATGCACTTCTTGTTTAATACTTAAGCGCCTTGGCATTGCGAACTGCAGAAAAGTCAGATGCCTCCAGTATCGCTGCCATCTCGATTGAGGTATGGATCGGAACCTACCTCAAACATGGTGTCAGTGGGATTTTTGCAGATTTCGCCTTGTCGGAATTCACGGCAAGCAAAGTATTAGAACAGATTCAAAACCCGCATGAATTCGTTCTGGTGTCCGACAATAACCAGGGGATTGACGGGTTAATCCGTGTTTCCCCTGCACGCAGCGCCCCTGTTTCCGGGGGGTGGGGAATGGAGATATCGACATTCTACGTCCAGCCGCGCCATCACGGAAAAGGCATCGGAAGTCGTCTTTTGGCAGCCGCGCTGGAACATTGCCGGGATCAGGGGGCAGATTTGGTCTGGCTGATGACCAATGCTGAAAACGCCTCGGCCATCAAGTTCTATCTGGCCAAGGGTTTTGAGTTCATTGGAGAGACCCACTTTCAGATCGACGATCAGAAGTATTTGAACAACGTCTATGCGTTGCACTTTTCCTGATCAGGGAATGAGGCCTCTTTCCAGACCAAATATTCTGGAAGATGGTCTTCTTTCTCTCTGCTTCAAGCGTTCATGCGCTTTGTGGCATCTTCCAGAATGAGGTCCGCGCCGCGCACGGCCAGCATCATCACAGGCGCATTGGTGTTGCCTGAGGTGATGCTCGGAAACGAGGACGCGTCGACCACCCTAAGGCCTGCCACCCCATGCACCCGCAGTCGAGAATCCAGAACTGAATCCTGTTCCGATGTCCCCATGCGACATGTACAGCTTGGATGAAATATAGTTCCGGCGTTGGCGCGGAAATTCTCTAACATCTGGTCGTCATTCATCCGCGTAACATCTGGTTCTATCCTGGTCCGCGTAACACTGCGGATCGCCTCAGTCTGCGCTAGTTTCTGTAATACCCGACCCGCTTTGATAGCCATGTCGCAGTCATGGTTTGTGGAGAGAGAGTTCGGTTGGATGGCGGGTGCATCCATGGGATCTGCCGAACGGATGTTGATCTCCCCTCTGCTTGTCGGCCTGCAGGGCTGGGCGCACAGAAGAAAGCCTGCTTCGGTATCAACGCCCGGCTGTCCTTTGGTGTCGGTCTTATAGGACATCGGATTGCAATAGATTTGCATATCAGCAAATTCGGCGGTTTCGTCCGAACGCACAAAGCCGCTGACCTGGTTGACGGGGACGCTGAGTGGCCCGCTGCGGGTCAACAGATAACGAATACCTGACAACATCTGTCCCAACCGATTGCCAAGCGTATTATTCAATGTCGGCTCGGTCGCATGAAAGAAATGGGATATGCCAAGATGATCCTGCAATCCCTGTCCAACCTGCGACAGGTTATGGCGCACTTTGATGCCGTGCCTTTTCAACAGGTTCGCAGGCCCGATCCCCGAAAGCTGCAAGAGCTGTGGCGAGTTTACGGCTCCAGCAGATAGGATAACTTCACGGGTCGCCATGGCCTCGGCCATTTGACCCCCGACACGATAGCGAACACCGGTGGCTTTGCCTTGATCCAGAATGACGTTCTGCACCAGAGCATTAGATACCACCCGCAGATTGCCGCGTTTCAAGGCAGGGCGCAGGAACGCAGCAGCGGATGACCAGCGGCGACCTTTTTTGACGGTGCTGCGAAGGTTCATCATCCCTTCGGCGTCCTGACCGTTCAGATTGTCCGAAACATGCCAGCCCATCTGCCGTGAGGCCTCTAGAAAGTGGCGCGAAAACGGGTGTATGCCCTCACTGACATCACTGACCACAAGGGGTCCGCCCGTTGACGAAGGTGTTTCGTGGCCCTGGCCTTTTTCGACGTGGGTCTCGATCGCCTCATATGTCTGGCGAACTGTTTCCCAGTTCCAACCCTCTGCGCCTGCCTTGGCCCAGTCATCAAAATCATGCGAGAGGCCTCGCAAATATGCCATGGCGTTGATCGAGCTTGATCCGCCAATAACCCGTCCGCGCGGCCAATAGGCCTGACGGTTGTTCAACCCGGGATCAGCCTGGGCAGAGTAACACCAGTTCACCTTGGGATCGTTGAAGGTTTTGCCGTATCCCAGCGGTACATTGATCCAGAAACGGCGATCGGTTCCGCCGGCTTCTATCAGCAACACTTTATGGCTGCCACACGCGCTCAGCTTGTTTGCCAGCACGCAGCCGGCAGATCCGGCGCCCACGATGATATAGTCGAAGGTCTGCGTCATCTCGAACCGTTTTGGGTAATAGGCTCCATGATTTGCACGCAAAGATTGTCAATACAAACAATGTATATTATCCATTAGGCATAATATTCATTGAAGGTAAGAAATGGCGAAACTGCCCCATGTCACCTGGTTGCGGGCTTTTGAAGTTGCCGCGCGTCACAACAGTTTCTCTGCGGCAGCAGAGGAGCTGGGGCTGACATCAGCGGCCGTCAGTCAGCAGATACGGTTGTTAGAGAAGCATCTAAACGTATCCCTGTTCGAACGCTTGCCGCGCGGGGTTGCCCTGACCGAAATCGGGCGGGCCTATGCGATGCCGGTTCAAAAGACGTTTTCCGAGTTAAGAGACGCAACCAGCGGCCTTTTCACCAATTCCCGCAGGCGGGTGGTCAAAATACGGGCCTCCATCTCATGTGCGGGGCTGGTAATCGCACCAAGACTGGCTGAGTTTGAAGACCTGCACCCCGACATCAAAGTGGACCTCTCCACCTTCGTCTGGGCGAACCGGTTTGGAGAGGAAGAAAGCGATATTGATATCCGGTTCGGCTATGGTGACTGGGATGACGGGATCGTCTCGCATCTGGGCCATGAATGTGCGGTGCCGGTCTGCCATCCCGATTATGCGGCATCTTTTGGCGCAGATCTGAGCATTCAAAATCTGGCCCAGGGCCGGGTCGTCACAATCAAAGGGTCCGAGAATGACTGGATGAGATTGTCCGATCAATACACGCTCAATTTGGGCGCGCCCTCCAGAACGCTTCGAATGGATTCGTCACTTTTGGCCTTGCAGGCCGTCACGGCGGGGCAGGGCGCGGCCATGGTATTAGAAAGCTTTGCCCATGAGTACATTAAGCAGGGTTTGCTGGTGGCACCCTTTGATTACCGCCTGCCCATTCAGCCTTCGCACTATCTGGTTAAACGCAAAGGCGCTGAAGACCGCATCGAGGTACAGGTTTTCGCAAGTTGGGTGACGTCACTCTATTAGCGGGCTATTCCAGCGATACCCAAAGCACACGGGCATCTTCAGTACTGGTTGAAATACAGCCGTGCCCCATTCCACTGTCATAATAGAGCGAGTCCCCGGCTTTCATCGGCAGCGGACGGTAGTGTTCCGACACAAAAGTCAGCTCTCCGCTGAGGACAAACATGAACTCTTCTCCAGAATGGCGAATCCAGTTATCAAATTCGGAAATGTCGCGCGCCTTGATTGTCGCGATATAGGGCAGCATCCGTTTGCTGGTCAGCTCTGAACACAGCAACTCATGGATATATGTGGAGGTGTCCTTGATCTCACCGTCGCCCTTGGGCGTATAATCGCGACGGCCTGATATACCCGATTGACCGGACTGTAGAAACAGCTGCGGTGTACTGAGGTCAAGCGCCTGTGTGAGCCGCCGAACAATATCAAAGCTGGGCTTTGTCTGGTTGTTTTCGATTTTTGACAGGGTTGATCGACCGATCCCGGCAGCACGACCGGCTTCTTCCAATGTCCAGCCTTTTGCACGGCGCGCGTCGCGGATCGAGCGGCCCAGAGCCATACCCTCGTCCTGATCGTCCATTCCGGAAACATCCGTTAAATTCTCTTCTGCCACGTGAAATCCCCCTGTTTTATCGATGCTTGCATAATTTCCAATCAAAATCAAATTCACCATTGTAAGAAAAATGTTGCCTTAAGGATGAAAATTCCACTATAGGAAACAAAGTTTCGCAATTTGGATTCGGAACCGTGGGAGGAGACCATGTTTAAAACGTCGCTGGCTGAGGCCGATCCGGTAATCTCTGCGTCGATTTCCCGTGAGGGTGGCCGTCAGGCGGATCAGATCGAACTGATCGCATCTGAAAACATCGTCTCGCAGGCGGTGATTGATGCGCAGGGGTCTGTGCTGACCAACAAATACGCCGAAGGGTATCCCGGTCGCCGGTATTACGGTGGCTGCGAATATGTCGACGAGGTCGAATCCGAAGCTATCGAGCGGTTGAAGAAACTGTTTGGGTGCGAATACGCAAACGTACAACCTCATTCCGGTGCTCAGGCGAATGGAGCGGTCAAGCTGGCGCTGCTTAGCCCCGGTGACACGATACTGGGTATGTCGCTGGATGCTGGCGGGCACCTGACCCACGGCGCGAAACCCGCGCAATCGGGCAAATGGTTCCGTCCGGTGCAATACGGTCTGAACGATGCCGGGCTGATTGATTATGATCAGGTCGAGGCATTGGCAGAAGCTGAGAAGCCCAAGTTGATCATCGCGGGCGCATCGGCCTATTCGCAGAAAATCGACTTTGCGCGCTTTCGGGCAATCGCTGACAAGGTTGGGGCCTGGCTGCTGGCAGATATGGCGCATATCGCGGGGCTGGTGGCGACTGGGCTGCATCCGTCGCCTGTTGGCCACGCTCATGTGGTAACGTCGACCACTCATAAGACCCTACGTGGACCACGCGGTGGGATCATCCTGACCAATGATGAAACACTCGCCAAAAAGATCAACTCGGCTGTGTTTCCGGGTCTGCAGGGTGGCCCGCTGATGCATGTGATCGCGGGCAAGGCCGTAGCCTTTGGTGAAGCTTTGAAGCCTGAGTTCAAAACCTACATGCAGCGCGTAGTCGACAGCGCGGCGGCTTTGGCGAATGTGATGATGGCGCGAGGCTGTGACATCGTTTCTGGCGGAACCGAGAACCATCTGATGTTGGTCGATCTGCGCCCCATCGGCGTGACCGGCAAAGATGCCGAAGCCGCTCTTGAGCGTGCAGGTTTTACCTGCAACAAAAACAGTGTTCCCGGCGATCCGCAAAAGCCAACGATTACCAGTGGTATTCGTCTGGGCACCGCTGCCGGATGCAGCCGTGGATTTGGCCCCGAAGAGTTTACGACGATCGGTCATCTGATTGGCAACGTGCTGGACGCTTTGGCTCAGTCTTCTGACGGGGATGCGACCGTCGAAAAAGAAACTCGTGAAAAAGTCCGCGCCCTGTGCGCGAGCCATCCGATCTATTGAGGTTAAATCATGAGCACCTATGACCTGATCGTTATTGGCGGTGGCCCCGGCGGATATGTAGCGGCCATTCGTGCCGCTCAACTGGGCATGAATGTCGCTTGCGTCGAGGGGCGGGGTGCTCTTGGCGGGACCTGTCTGAATGTGGGGTGCATACCCTCCAAAGCGTTGCTGACCTCCTCGGCCAAATATGCCGAGATCAGCCATCTCTCCTCCCATGGCATTGAGGTCGAGGGGGCCAGCATCGACATCGGCGCGATGATGGGGCGCAAGGACAAGATCGTTGGTGACCTGACCAAAGGGATCGGATTCCTGTTCAAAAAGAACGGTATCGACCTGATCGAAGGTTGGGCCAGTATTCCGGCTGCAGGGCAGGTTCAGGTCGGCGACACGATCCATGAGGCAAAGAACATCCTGATCGCCACCGGGTCCGAGCCGACCTCGCTGCCGGGGATTGAGATTGACGAGCAAGATATCCTCAGCTCGACCGGGGCGATTGCGCTGGACACCGTGCCGGATCATCTGGTGGTGATCGGTGCCGGTGTCATCGGATTGGAACTGGGTCAGGTCTGGGCGCGTCTGGGTGCCAAAGTCACGGTGGTTGAATATCTCGACCGTGTTCTGCCCGGCATTGATGGAGAGATCGCCAAGCTGGCACAGCGCGCCCTGTCAAAGCGCGGGTTGAAATTCCAACTGGGCAGGGCGCTGAAATCGGTCGGGAAAACCGACGCCGGCTTGTCCCTGATCGTGGACCGGGTCGGTAAGGACAAGGAAGAAGTGATTGAGGCCGACAAGGTCCTGATCGCTGTAGGCCGCCGCCCTGTGACGCGCGGACTGGGGTTGGACGCGCTTGGCGTTGCCCTGAGCGCGCGCGGCTTCATCGAGGTTGATGGCACATTCCAGACTTCGGTGCCCGGTATCTATGCGATTGGTGATTGTGTGCCAGGGCCAATGCTGGCGCATAAGGCCGAAGAAGATGGCGTCGCCTGTGTTGAAATACTGGCCGGTCAGGCCGGACATGTGGATTACAACACTGTTCCGGGCGTGGTTTATACCGACCCCGAAGTTGCCTCGGTCGGATTGACCGAAGAAGCGCTTAAAGAAGCGGGGACAGAATATTCCGTGGGCAAGTTCGCCTTCATGGCCAATTCTCGGGCGCGTTCGACCGGTGAAACGGATGGTGCGGTCAAGGTTCTGGCTGGCGATGACGGTCAAATCCTGGGCGCGCATATCTGCGGCGCGCATGGCGGTGACCTGATTGCCGAGCTGGTTCTGGCCATGACCAAAGGCGCAACAGTTGCTGAAGTTGCCGCAACCTGTCATGCACACCCTGCCATGGGCGAGGCGGTCAAAGAGGCCTGCCTTGACGCCCTGGGCCGTGCGATTCACGCTTAACGAGGATCAGCCAGATGACCATCCAGCTTCGCCCTCGTCACCCGGAAAAAGCCAAAAAGGCTGACAGTGTCATTCCGCGTAAACCGAAATGGATTCGGAAGAAACGGGTTGAAAGCGCAGAATATTACGAAACCCGCCGCCTGATGCGTGACCATAATCTGGCGACCGTTTGCGAAGAAGCTGCTTGCCCAAATATCGGTGAATGCTGGTCCAAGCGCCACGCCACCATGATGATCATGGGCGAGGTCTGTACCCGCGGCTGTTCCTTCTGCAACGTTGCAACTGGCCGCCCCGACGCTCTGGACCAGTTCGAACCCGGCCGTGTGGCCGTTGCGGTGAAAAAGCTGGGCCTGCGTCATGTCGTGATCACCTCGGTTGACCGGGATGATCTGGCTGATGGCGGCGCTGAACATATTGCCCAAACCATCCGTGCTGTGCGCCACCAGAATCCCGGCACAACGGTAGAAGTTCTGACCCCCGACTTTCTGGGCAAAGGGGACGCGGCCGATCTGGTATTTGCGGCCGCCCCCGACGTATTCAATCACAATCTCGAAACGGTTCCGCATCTGTATCCCACGGTGCGTCCGGGCGCGCGGTATTACACTTCGCTGCGTCTGTTGGACGATGCCAAGCGCGCCAATCCCGAGATCTTTACCAAATCCGGCCTGATGGTCGGGCTGGGTGAAAGCCTGAGCGATGTACGGCAGGTGATGGATGACCTGCGCGCCGCGAATGTCGATTTTCTGACAGTGGGGCAATATCTGCAGCCGACCGCAAAACATCACCCGATTGACCGGTTTTGGACACCGGAAGAATTCGCCCAGCTTGAGCAGATCGCACGCTCAAAGGGCTTTCTGCACGTGTCAGCCACGCCGCTGACCCGTTCGTCGTTCCACGCGGACGAAGACTTTGCCGCCCTCAAGCAAGCTCGCCAAAGGGCGATTGCTGCCGGGGCATAATCCAAACGCGCTAGGGAGGAATACCATGGAAGCGTTAAATTCAATCGTAGGGGCCATCAATGGCGTCGTGTGGGGGCCGCTGATGCTGGTCCTCATTCTTGGCGTTGGCTTCTTCCTGCAGGTGGGGCTGAAATTCATGCCGATCCTGCGTATCGGCACGGGCTTTAAGCTGCTGTTTGCCGGTCGAGAAAGTCAGGGCGATGGGCAGATCAGCCCGTTCAACGCACTGATGACGTCGCTGTCGGCGACCATTGGTACGGGTAACATCGCCGGTGTTGCTACTGCTGTCTTCCTGGGCGGTCCGGGCGCTTTGTTCTGGATGTGGATGACCGCCCTGGTGGGCATGGCCACCAAATATGCCGAGGCTGTTCTGGCGGTGAAATACCGTGAGAAGGACGAGCTGGGCAACTTTGTCGGTGGTCCGATGTACTACATCAAGAACGGTCTGGGTGCGAAATGGGCCTGGCTGGGTGTTGCATTTGCCCTGTTCGGCGCAGTTGCAGCCTTTGGTATCGGCAACGGTGTGCAAGCCAATGGTGTTGCACAGGTTCTCGAAGCCAATTTCGGCCTGAATACCTCGGTCACCGGTGTGGTGCTGATGGTTCTGACCGCCGCTGTAATCTTGGGTGGTATCACGCGTATCGGTGCCGTTGCCGGTAAACTGGTTCCGTTCATGGCGATTGCCTATATCATCGCGGGTCTGCTGGTTCTGTTGATCAATATCGGTGAAATCGGCAATGCTGTGTCGTTGGTCTTCACCTACGCCTTCACACCCTCGGCCGCCGAAGGTGGCTTTGCGGGCGCCGCCGTTTGGGCCGCCATTCGCTTTGGTGTGGCACGCGGTGTCTTTTCGAACGAAGCCGGTCTGGGTTCCGCCCCGATCGCGCACGCAGCAGCCGAAACCAAAGGTCCGGTAAACCAGGGCCTGATCGCGATGCTGGGAACGTTCATCGACACTATCATCGTCTGCTCGATCACCGGTTTGGCAATCATCGCCTCGGGTGCGTGGACCACGGGTGAATCCGGTGCCGCGTTGACTTCGGCCGCCTTCGAAATGTCGTTGCCGGGCATTGGTGGCTACTTGATCGCCATTGCGCTGTCGATCTTTGCCTTTACCACCATCCTCGGTTGGTCGTTCTATGGCGAAAAATGCGTCGAGTTCCTGTTGGGTGTGAAATCTTTGGTGCCATACCGCGTCTTGTGGATTATCATGATCTACTTTGGTGCAACCGCGGATCTGGGTTTCATCTGGCTGCTGGCTGACACGCTGAACGCCATGATGGCCATCCCGAACCTGATCGCCCTGGCCTTGCTGAGCCCCATCGTCTTCAAACTGACGAAAGAGTTCTTTGCCTCCGGTGGCAAGTCTGAAGAGCCGGGTGGCACGCCTGCCGAATAAACCGGGCACTGAAAACCTACGGGGGGCCATTCCGGCCCCCCGACTTGAAACAGAATTCCTATCTCGAGGAGAGGCGTGATGGCCACGAAAATCCTGCTGCCGATTGATCACTCTGACGACCGTTCCTGGAAACAGGCATTGCCGGTCGCATTGGAACAGGCGAAATTCTACGGTGCCGAACTGCACGCGGTCGCCGTCATCCCCGAGATCATCCAGCTTCCGAACCTGCCTGCCAATTATGGCGCGGGCGCCAGAGAACATGTGCGCAACGCGGTTCAGACCATTTTGGACAATGGTGGCGCTGCGGGCGTAGCTATCCATGTCCAAGAGGGCAGCGTCTACCGCGAAATTCTGAAGTTCGCTCACAAAGAGAGCTTCGACATGATCGTCATGGCGTCGACCAAGGGCGATTTCCCGAATTATGAAATTGGTCCGAACCTGGCACGCGTGGTGCGCAATGCGCATTGCACCGTCATGGTTGTTCGTGACCAGTCCCGCTGATCGAAAGGTACCTGAAATGACGGATATTAAGCGCACGCCTTTGCATGGTTTGCATGTTGAGTTGGGTGGGAAGTTGGTTGATTTTGCGGGCTG
>NZ_JBXWPK010000013.1:0-104823 GCF_059611825.1 Ruegeria sp. CDSA221 | reverse complement strand
GGTTCGGTTACACCGCACACCAAGTTCGAAGCCGAAGCCTATATCCTGACCAAGGAAGAGGGTGGCCGTCACACGCCGTTCTTCGCGAACTACCGTCCGCAGTTCTACTTCCGTACAACTGACGTGACCGGCACCGTGACCCTGGCAGCTGGCACCGAGATGGTTATGCCCGGCGACAACGTGTCGTTCGAGGTTGAGCTGATCGCACCGATCGCGATGGAAAACGGCCTGCGTTTCGCCATCCGCGAAGGCGGCCGCACCGTCGGCGCCGGCGTTGTGTCGAAAATCGTCGAGTAATTCGCGCAAGCGAATGATCAAATGGAAAGGGCGCCCATCCGGCGCCCTTTCTCGTTTGATCTCGACAAGCCCGCGACGCACCCATGTCGTACACCAATGAGTGTTGAGTGATCGGAGGCGGTGATGAGATCGTTCGTCGAATAGTCTCAGACCTAACCGTCGAAACAAAAAAAGCCCGCCCCAAACGGGGCGGGCTTTTTCTGTTTGAATTTGGTAGTTCAAGACGGGGGAATTCCTAAAGAAGCAGCATGCTTCAGTCGTATGCGGCGTCCACTATGAATTCCACCTTCAGTTCGGGCCGCGCTAGTTTTGCTTCGCCACACGCCCTCGCAGGTGCGTATCCTGCAGGAACCCAAGCATTCCAGACCTCGTTCAAACCAGCAAAGTCCTTCATATCGGCCAGCCAGATGGTCACACGCAGCATCTTTTCCCGTGATGAACCTGCGCGCTCTAGCAGGTCGTCAATTTTCCCAAGGCAAATACGCACCTGTTCCTGAATGGTATCACCTTCGGCGACTTGCCCGGTCAAATAGGCCACACCATTATGTTTAACGATTTTGGACGATCTCTCGCCGGTTTCGATGCGTTCTATCATTGGAGTGATCTCGCTGTTTCCTGTTTGATGCACGCGTTCATGGTCATAAGATGCCCCGCATGGCAAACGGAAACCGCTTGAGTAACTTTCAGAAAAGTTGAACTGGTCGGGGACGGCCCGGGTCGATAGCATTTCGCCACGCCTAGGCTAGCTTGCCAGCGACACAGTATACCAGATTGCGCTTTTGCCGTTGAAGTGCTCTCTAGTTGGTTTCAGTGGATTGCATCGGGCGAAACCGCAAGAAGGATACTTCGACATGGACGAAACCGTAGAACGACTGTCCAAACGCCTGAAGCGGCGAGGATATCAGGTTTCGCCAATGAAGGAGACGGGTGCCTATATCGGTAATCTGGGTTTTGAGGTCGAGACAGTATTCGATGTCGGGGTGGCCTCGGGAACCGAGCATTTGTACGAAGCTTTCCCTGCAGCCAAGTTTGTGTTGGTTGAGCCCATTTCGGATTACGAAACCAAGGTACGGAAAAACTGGGGCGACAAGATCGATTTTGATTTCCATGCTTGCGGAGTTGGTGCCGAAAGCGGACAGACGACTCTTCGAATTCCAACAGTTGGCGATCGTTGGCTCGGCACACGGGCAACGATGCAGGAGTTTGACGAAGCGGCAATCCAGCACACCTCGCAAGTTGAAGAGCGACAAGTCCCGGTAAAAACACTGGATGAGATTGCGTCTTCCTACAAGGAACCTTTCGGATTGAAAATCGACACGGAAGGTTTTGAAATCGAGGTTATTAAAGGTGCATCGGAGATGCTGAAAAAATGCACCTTTGTATTGGCTGAAGTCTCTGTACGGCGTCGGTATCATGGCGGTTATAGGTTCAGCGATTTTGTCGCCGCGATGGCAGATCACGGGTTTGAGCTGCACGAATTCGTCAGGCCACCGTCTGCAGAAGCGACCGATTGCGATGCCATCTTTGCCCCTTTCGAAAGCTCAGTGTTCGACTATCAGGATACCAGACTGTCACGTATGGCGGCACGCGTAGCCAAGACATAGTCTAAGGGCATCTTTCCGCATGCAGCGCGAGTTGTGTTGTCCGCGAAGGCGTTGAGCCAATCGCGATGGAAGATGGCCTGCGCATTGCGATCCACGAAGGCGGCCGCACCGTCGGCGCCGGTGTTGTGTCGAAGATTGTTGAGTAAGTCGCGCAAGCGAATGATCAAACGGAAAGGGCGTCCCTCGGGGCGCCCTTTCCTGTTTCCGTTTTCAACTTGATATTTAGTTGGCGTTTTGACTTAAGCTCACTCAGCATTCTGCTTTTGGACCGTATATACGAACAAACACTGACGAGAAAATTTTGAACAAAACAACGTTTTTGATCCTCTCTTGCCTCGTATTGTGCGCTTGCACCACGCTTGAAACGACACAAGTTTCTTCAAGAAAAAAGCTGACCATCCTGGGGGGCGTTGCTTTGGATGCCGATTGGCATTGCGGCGCAGGCTTTTCAGATCCGAGCTTCAAACGTATCAGTTTGCCTAGCGTTTTCGAAGTTGATTTCATTAGAAACCGGTATCAAGGAGCGCTTAAACCTGACGGTAAAGCGCTTGCAGTATTCGATAGTGAAGAGAACTGTTCGCTATTGATTGAAGCCAATGAAAAGTTTGTTCTTGCGAACGGTGGATTTCCGCTGAAAGAACACATAGGAAAAAGCATGTATGCAGAAATTGTCGCTGCGACTGAAGAGTTCTATCGGAAATGCGAAAACGCTGAGATCAATTCGCGTGTTGACGCCAGCAAAGTCGAGTACCCTTCGTATAATGGCCCGGGTTCAGTTGTCCTAGAGCCGAAGTCCATTTGCGAGATGGAATTGGAAGCCGCCTCTCTAAGGTTTGGAGTTGTCGTTGATGACAAACCTACTGGCCTTTACATTGTGGACGGCAATGCTTTTCTTTGGCTCCCGTATACTGAGTGTTTTGAGCATTCAATTGATACCAATCTGATAAAATGGTGTGAGTAGCTGGAGCGGCATCGATTACACGTGTCGAAATACATTAAACCCCCTTGCCAAACCCCACCAACCCCTGTAGTTCGCGCGAGTTCTCTATGAGAACATCAAGGCGGGGTGATTCCCGCCTTTTGGGTTCGATGAGGGTTGGCGATGCGCGCTTGTCCTCCTCTCAACCTCAACGCCTGATAAAAGGCTGTTATTATGCAAAGCCAAAATATCCGTATTCGGCTGAAGGCATTTGACTATCGCGTTCTGGATGCCAGCACGCAAGAGATCGTCAACACTGCCAAGCGGACCGGCGCGAACGTGCGCGGCCCGATCCCGCTGCCGAACAAGATCGAGAAGTTCACGGTTCTCCGTGGCCCTCACGTTGACAAGAAATCCCGCGACCAGTTCGAGATCCGCACGCACAAGCGTCTGCTCGACATCGTTGATCCGACCCCCCAGACCGTTGACGCGCTGATGAAGCTCGACCTCGCTGCTGGTGTGGACGTCGAGATCAAGCTGCAGTCGTAAGATCGGAGGGTATAGATTATGCGCTCTGGTATTATCGCAAAAAAAGTCGGCATGACCCGCCTGTTCATGGAAGACGGCAAGCAGATCCCTGTGACCGTTCTTCACCTGGACAACCTGCAGGTTGTTGCACAGCGCACGGACGAGAAGGACGGCTATACTGCTGTTCAGCTGGGTGCCGGTGCTGCCAAGGCAAAACGCACCTCGAAAGCCATGCGCGGTCACTATGCCGCTGCCAAGGTTGAACCCAAGCGTAAGCTGGTCGAGTTCCGCGTCTCTGAAGATGGCTTGATTGAAGTTGGCGCCGAGATTTCGGCAGAACATTTCCTGGAAGGTCAGAAAGTTGACGTTTCGGGTACTTCGATCGGTAAAGGCTTTGCCGGTGCAATGAAGCGCTGGAACTTCGGTGGTCTTCGCGCCTCGCACGGTGTTTCGATCAGCCACCGTTCGCACGGTTCAACTGGCCAGTGTCAGGATCCGGGCAAAGTTTTCAAAGGCAAAAAGATGGCCGGTCACATGGGTGCTGCCCGTGTAACCACCCAGAACCTGGAAGTCGTCAAAACCGACGCCGACCGTGGTCTGGTCTTCATCAAAGGCGCCGTTCCCGGACCGAAATCCGGTTGGGTTACCGTCAAGGACGCCGTCAAGAAGAAAGCACCGGAAGGCCTGCCTTTCCCGGCTGCTGTGAAATCGGCTGCAACCGAAGCACCTGCGGAAGAAGTTCCCGCGGAAGGTGGTGAAGCATGAAACTTGATGTAATCAAACTGGACGGCGGCAAAGCCGGCAACATCGAGCTGGATGCAGACCTGTTCGGCCTGGAGCCGCGCGCGGACATCCTGCACCGTGTGGTCCGTTGGCAGCGTAACAACGCGCAGGCTGGCACCCACAAGGTCAAGACCCGCTCGGAAGTGTCCTACTCGACCAAGAAGATCTATCGCCAAAAAGGCACCGGTGGCGCACGCCACGGCGCCCGTTCGGCACCGATCTTCCGGGGTGGTGGCGTTTACAAAGGTCCGGTCGTGCGTTCACATGGTCATGACCTGCCGAAAAAGTTCCGTAAACTTGGTCTGCGCCACGCGCTGTCTGCTAAAATGGCAGCTGGTGAGCTGGTTGTGATCGAGAACGCCGAAGCCGAAGGCAAGACCGCCGCTCTGGCCAAGCAGGTTGCAAACCTGGGTTGGAAACGCGCTCTGGTCATCGACGGGGCGACCGTGAACGAAGGGTTCCTGAAGGCGTCGCGCAACATCGAAGGTCTGGATATCCTGCCGTCGATGGGTGCAAACGTTTATGACATCCTCAAGCGTGACACTCTGGTGCTCACCAAAGCGGCTGTCGAAGCACTGGAGGCTCGACTGAAATGAGCGCGAAGGCAGAACACTACGACGTGATCCGCAAGCCGATCATCACCGAAAAGTCGACCATGGCGTCCGAAAACGGCGCGGTTGTCTTTGAGGTTGCGATTGACAGCAACAAGCCACAGATCAAAGAGGCCGTTGAGGCACTGTTTGGTGTGAAGGTCAAAGCGGTGAACACCTCTGTGACCAAAGGTAAGGTCAAGCGGTTCCGCGGCCAGTTGGGCAAGCGGAAAGACGTCAAAAAAGCATATGTGACCCTTGAAGAGGGTAACACCATCGACATTTCCACCGGTCTTTGATCGGGCCTGTCTTTGGACAAACCATTAAGACCCCCGCGAAAGCGGGGGTTTTTCTTTAGGTAGTGACACCAAAAGTTGAGCGCCATTCCCAGCGTCTCGAACAGAAAATGATTGCTATGCCGGTGGGGTCGTCTATCCGGTATGGAACAAACAAACGATATGGCAGGCGCATGACCCAATCCACTCTCTCGACCCGGGACAACCCGGATGTGACTGTCGCGCGGGACTGGGTGTCGACGCTGGCCAAATATCGGGAGCCAAGCCAACCGCGTAGCTGGTTCGAGCTGGGGGTTACCTGTGTTCCCTTCATAGCGCTTTGGGCCTTGGCCTGGATGTCTTTGTCGGTCAGCTATTGGCTAGCGCTTGCGATCTCGGTTCTGAACGCAGCCTTTCTGCTGCGCCTGTTTGCCATTCAGCATGATTGCGGTCACGGGGCATTTTTTACGAACCGGACGGTCAGTGACTGGGTCGGTCGGGGGCTCGGGGTGCTGACGTTGACGCCTTACGATGTTTGGCGGCGCACACATTCCTCGCATCACAACTCATCTGGCAATCTGGATAAGCGCGGGATGGGGGACATCCATACGCTGACGGTGGCCGAATACCGGGCGCTGACGCCTTTGAACCGGTTATTTTACCGGCTCTATCGCCACCCGATCACCCTGTTTGGCTTTGGGCCCGGCTATTTGTTCCTGTTTCAAAACCGCCTCCCGCTTGGCTTGACCGGTATTCCGAAATTCTGGGTCAGCGCGATGGCGACGAACCTGGCCATTCTGACCGCACTGGGGGCCATCTACTATTTTGGTGGCCTGATGCCGGTTCTGCTGATTTTCCTGCCTTCGACCCTGATCGCTGCAACGGCTGGCGTCTGGTTGTTCTATGTCCAGCACCAATTCGAAGAGACGCAATGGGATCCGGATCAGGACTGGCAACTGCACGAGGCCGCTCTGCACGGCAGCTCGCACTATATCCTGCCATCCGTCTTGCAGTGGTTCACGGCCAATATCGGCATCCACCACGTACACCATCTGTACAGTCGCATCCCGTTCTATCGCCTGACCGAAGTGCTGCGGGATCATGACGAATTGGCCAACAGCAACCGGATGACCATCCGCGAGAGCCTCGCCAACGCACGGCTACACCTGTGGGATGAGAAAAACCGGCGCCTGCTGTCCTTTGCCGAAGCGCGCGCGCTGTATGGGTGACGGGATCGGTCAGAGGGTGTGAACGATAGCCGGAAATCCGGTCGTTGCCCCCGGCGTGTGATGCGGATACGGTCGCTCTTATGAAACATGTCCCCAAAGAAACAACAGATGAGGCCCTTATTCAGGAGTTCCTGGATAAAGGAGGCAAAGTCAGCATCGGCAAAACCAAACCCGCGCCCGCTGAGCTGGGTTTGAGCAAGAATGTTTGGAACGCCAAGCTGACCAAAGAAGAGAAGGCCGCGCGCGACAAGAAGTGATCGTGCGGGGCTATGGGTGAGCGTTGAGGCTTCTGGTGTAACACTGGAAAATGGCATCCATTGACGTGTTCGCCAGCCTCTGGTCGGCCTCGTCTTTGGAGAGAGATATTGGGCCCTCGCGAAAGCGGGTTTTTTGTTGTCTCTATCCGCAAGCCGCGCCAGTGACTGCCCGTGGGATGGCGCCGCAGCGACTGATCTGCGCGCTTTATAGTGCCAAATACATCCAACCTCAGAGCGAGGCGCAAACGTCCCCAAGCGCCAGCCCGCCGGGACGGGCAGTCGCTGGCGCGGCGGCCTTCGGCCTTGATTCCGCGCTGGATTCGTGTTGCGAAATTGGAAGCATCCCTGATGTTGAGGCGAGATGGGCAGTGCGGTTGTGCCTGTAAGTGACTTTAGTTTATCTCGTTTAGACCGATGTTACGTATTTAATAAATGGCGAAGAATTCAGAGGCGCTTAATTTGAACTACTTTGAATGGGTAAAAGCAGTAGTTGAGGCGCCAGCGAAGGTCGTATGGACTGTACTAGCTGTTAGCTGCACAATACTCCTAGTTGATTATTATTGGCCTGAGCGATTTGCTGGGCTCCCGCCGTGGGCACTGCCGCTGGGGTGGTTGGCATTCATTTTCTTTGGGTGTCTGGCTTTGACCTCTGTAATTAAGGGCCTGCTCTTGTTTGGTGGTTGGACCTTCAAGCTTCTCCGAAGTGCCTCAACATTTGTTGCTGCTCCATTTCGAAGGCGAATGATCAAAAAAAAGCTGTTGGACCTAGAGCTAAGTGAGGTGGAGAAACTTAGCGCAGCTCGTGCAAAGGAAGACAGGGCAGTAAATATCATACCCGACTCAGAAATTGCCATCAGCTTGCTAGGCAAGCGTTTAATTAATCGACCTTCGCTCGTCGTTCCTAATCGCAATGGAACTATAAGTTTCAAAATACCGAGGGAGGTTTGGAGAGTGATGTTATCTTTGGAGGAGTTTCGCTTACATAACCCGAACGCGTTGCGAAGAGCCTTGGGGCCGTATGGGAATGAGCGTGACCTATTGCGTGCGCTTCCACAAGCTCACCCGGCGGTTATCCGGAAAAACGAAACAAATACGTAGAAGAGTACTGCTAGATGTAGAAACCTGATTGATACCTTGAAGCTTATTCTTGGTCAGGAGTTTTGGATGAAACGAATTTAGACTGCCCTATAGACACCCACCCCCAACACGGCTATATGCACCCAATCTTGCGGCCTCGGATTCGTTCCGGGGCTTCTGATATTTGTAACCGGGGACCTTCGGGGCCCTATACCCTTGGCACCTACGGGGGCCTATCACATAGCGGGGCAATGCCTCGCACTTGCTAAACGGAAGACAGAAAGCATGGCACTCAAGTCGTACAAGCCGACGACGCCGGGCCAGCGCGGGCTGGTGCTGATCGACCGTTCGGAGCTTTGGAAAGGACGTCCGGTCAAGTCTCTCACTGAGGGTTTGACCAAATCGGGCGGCCGGAACAACACCGGACGGATCACTTCACGCCGCCGCGGCGGTGGCGCAAAGCGTCTCTACCGGATCGTTGACTTCAAACGGAATAAATTTGATGTCGCGGCAACCGTCGAGCGGATCGAATATGACCCGAACCGGACCGCGTTTATCGCACTGGTAAAATACGAAGACGGCGAGCAGGCATATATCCTGGCTCCGCAGCGTCTGGCTATTGGTGACAAGGTTGTGGCTTCGGCCAAGGCCGACATCAAGCCGGGCAACGCAATGCCGTTCTCGGGTATGCCTATTGGTACCATCGTCCACAACATCGAGATGAAGCCTGGTAAAGGCGGTCAGATCGCACGTGCGGCCGGTACTTACGCGCAATTCGTAGGCCGCGATGGCGGTTATGCTCAGATCCGTCTGAGCTCGGGCGAGCTGCGCATGGTCCGTCAGGAATGCATGGCCACCGTTGGTGCCGTGTCCAACCCCGACAACAGCAACCAAAACCTCGGTAAAGCCGGTCGTATGCGCCACAAAGGCGTGCGTCCGTCGGTTCGTGGTGTTGCTATGAACCCGATCGATCACCCGCACGGTGGTGGTGAAGGCCGTACCTCGGGTGGCCGTACACCGGTTACGCCTTGGGGTAAGGACACCAAGGGTAAGCGTACTCGCAACAAAAACAAAGCGTCCCAGAAGCTGATCATCCGCTCGCGGCACGCCAAGAAGAAGGGACGTTAATCCATGTCTCGCTCTGTTTGGAAGGGTCCTTTCGTCGATGCTTACGTGCTGAAAAAAGCCGAAGCAGCGCGCGAGTCGGGCCGCAACGAAGTTATCAAAATCTGGTCGCGTCGTTCCACCATTCTGCCCCAGTTCGTGGGTCTGACCTTTGGTGTGTACAACGGCCAGAAGCATATCCCCGTCAACGTCTCGGAAGACATGATCGGTCAGAAGTTCGGTGAGTATTCGCCGACTCGCACCTATTACGGTCACGCCGCTGACAAAAAAGCGAAGCGGAAGTAAGTCATGGGCAAGGAAAAGAACCCCCGCCGCGTGGCTGAAAACGAAGCAATGGCAAAAACGCGCATGCTCCGTACCAGCCCGCAGAAACTGAACCTGGTTGCGCAGATGATCCGCGGCAAGAAAGTTGAGAAGGCTCTGACCGACCTGACTTTCTCGAACAAGCGTGTCGCGCAGGACGTCAAAAAGTGCCTGCAGTCCGCAATCGCCAACGCTGAGAACAACCACAATCTGGACGTCGACGAGCTGATCGTTGCCGAAGCATGGGTTGGCAAGAACCTGGTCATGAAACGCGGTCGCCCTCGGGCCCGTGGCCGTTTCGGCAAGATCATGAAGCCGTTCTCGGAGATCACCATCAAGGTGCGTCAAGTTGAGGAGCAAGCCTAATGGGTCATAAAGTAAATCCGATCGGCATGCGCCTTCAGGTGAACCGCACCTGGGACAGCCGCTGGTACGCCGACACCAAGGACTACGGTGATCTTCTGCTGGAAGATCTGAAGATCCGTGAGTTCATCAACAAAGAGTGCAAGCAAGCCGGCATCGCCCGTGTGATCATCGAACGTCCGCACAAGAAGTGCCGCGTTACGATCCACACAGCACGTCCGGGTGTCATCATCGGCAAGAAAGGCGCGGACATTGAAGTTCTGCGCAAGAAAATCGCCCTGATGACAGACAGCGAACTGCACCTGAACATCGTCGAAGTGCGCAAGCCCGAGCTTGACGCACAGCTGGTTGCCGAGTCTATCGCTCAGCAGCTGGAGCGCCGGGTTTCGTTCCGTCGCGCGATGAAGCGGTCTGTTCAGAACGCCATGCGTATGGGCTCTCTGGGTATCCGGGTGAACGTCGCTGGCCGTCTGGGTGGCGCCGAAATCGCACGGACCGAGTGGTACCGCGAAGGCCGTGTGCCTCTGCACACGCTGCGCGCCGACATCGATTACGCACAAGCCGAAGCGATGACTCCTTATGGGATCATCGGGATCAAGGTCTGGATCTTCAAAGGTGAGATCATGGAGCACGATCCGCAGGCACGTGACCGTAAAGCACAGGAACTCCAGGACGGCCCTGCACCTCGTGGTGCTGGTGGCGGTCGTCGCTAAGGAGGGAAAGATATGCTTCAACCAAAGCGTACTAAATTCCGCAAGATGCACAAAGGCCGGATCAAGGGTGAAGCCAAGGGCGGCTCTGATCTGAACTTTGGCACCTATGGACTGAAAGCTCTTGAGCCTGAGCGTGTAACTGCACGCCAGATCGAAGCTGCACGTCGTGCCATGACGCGTCACATGAAGCGTCAGGGCCGTGTCTGGATCCGCATCTTCCCCGACACTCCGGTTACGGCTAAGCCGATCGAAGTTCGTATGGGTAAAGGTAAAGGTTCGGTCGACCGCTGGGCATGCAAAGTCAAGCCTGGCCGCGTGATGTTCGAAATCGACGGCGTCAATGACGACATCGCCCGCGAGGCCCTGCGCCTGGCTGCGATGAAGCTGCCGATCAAGACTCGCGTCGTGGTTCGCGAAGACTGGTAAGCGACCCGGGGGCGACCCCGCTCGCGACAAGATTGACCCCCGTCGGGAAACCGGCGGGGGTTTTGGGTTTGAGGGCGTTGCTCCGCCACAGCCTCGCAAAACACCCATCGCCTTCATCGAGAGGCTGGTTTAAGACAGACCCATGGCACAGATTGAATCACTTTTTGTCACCCGTCTCTATCGCGCAGCTTTGTCCGAGTTTGATCCCAAGATCGACCCGGAGGAGCTGGAAAGCTCCTGTCTTGTCATCGCCGAGGATGATGAGGCCGGGCAGGAATGGTGCGAAGAAAACGGCTATCCCGGTTATACCAGCTATGCCTCGCTGACGGATCTGCCTTGGCGGTTTCCGATCTTTGCCGATCTGGTTAAGGTGCTGGACCAGCACGTTGCAGCTTTTGCTAAGGATCTGGAGTTTGATCTGGGTGAGGGTGAACTAAAGCTTGAAGACCTTTGGATCAACATTTTGCCCGAGGGCGGAATGCACTCCAGCCACCTGCACCCACACAGCGTGATCTCGGGCACGACTTATGTTTCGATGCCCGAAGGCGCTAGCGCGCTGAAGCTTGAAGACCCGCGCTCGGGCCGCATGATGGCAGCGCCCACGCGTATGAAAGGGGGGCGTCGGGACCTGCAGCCATTCATCTATGTGAAGCCTCAGGTTGGCGATGTCTTGCTATGGGAGAGCTGGTTGCGCCACGAGGTGCCGATGAACATGGCCGAGGATGAGCGGATTTCCGTCAGCTTTAACTATAAATGGGACTAGCACGGTCGTTTAAGGGACTCTGATTCAAAGGAATGTGTGAAAAGTTCTTGCATTGTGTCGTCAGATAAACGATGTGGGGGGCGCTTACGTTTTTCTTTTTCGACCACTGTCTCCCGAATATCGGCGTTCAGTCTTTCGATCCAGACCGACAACGCCGCGCTGTCGCAATTCCGCGGACAGCAATTTACTAGGAGACTACGGATATGGCCAACGGCACCGTAAAATGGTTCAACACAACTAAAGGTTTTGGCTTCATCGCACCGGAGACCGGTGGCAAAGACGTGTTTGTACACATCTCTGCTGTCGAGCGCTCGGGTCTGACCGGCCTGGCCGACGACCAGAAAGTAACATTCGACATCGAACCCGGCCGTGACGGTCGTGAGTCGGCTGTGAACATCGCTCTGGCGTAAGTCACTTAGACTTAGACAGTTGAAGACGCGGCCTCGTGCAAACGAGGCCGCGTTTTGCGTTTGTGGAAGGTAGTGCCGAAATTGCGATTGACTGCACTGCGACGCACTGATGAAGATCGCCGCGAAGGAAGTGATCGGTGTTAGCTTTGACAACAAGTGGTATAAACCCGTGTCTCAGGCAGGCCATGGAAACTGCTACTCCAGTATTTTGGGGGGGCGTGTTGGTGCTGTTTCTGCTGATACTTTATCGAACGGGTTGGAACTTGAGGGAGAGCATTCTGGCGATCATAGGATTACGCGGAATGCGAAACATTACCTCGGTTGAAATGGTCGTTTCGGCGGTGACAATCAGCGCAACGTTTTATGTCCTGCTTCAAGCTTTGGAAGCCTGCAAGCAGATATAGTTTCTACTTGGCTAGTTTGCTTGCATTCCCATACGCCAAACTTTCCCTTGCCACCCACCCCTGAACCCCCTATAGAGCGGCATCTTGCGTTCCCCCGGCCGAGTCGGGGGATTCGTATGTCTATCATTCATCCACCAGGTCAAAGGTGACCCTGCATAGGGGCCTTCTGGTGTTTTGAGCAAAGGAAAAGGCGATGAACGCCCAAGAACTGCGTGACAAGACCCCTGACCAGCTCCGCGAGGAACTGGCCAACCTGAAGAAAGAAAGCTTTAACCTGCGCTTTCAACAGGCAACCGGTCAGATGGAAAGCACCGCTGGCATCAAAGCGGCCCGCCGCAACGCCGCCCGCGTTAAAACCATCCTGAACGAAAAGGCCGCTGCTGCGGCATCGGAGGAGTAATCCTATGCCTAAGCGTATCCTGTCCGGCACCGTAACCAGCGATGCCAACGCACAGACTGTAACCGTATCCGTCGAGCGCCGCTTTACGCATCCGGTTCTGAAGAAAACCATCCGTAAGTCCAAGAAATACCGGGCTCACGATGAAAAGAACGCCTTCAAGGTCGGCGACACAGTCCGCATTATCGAATGCGCGCCGAAATCGAAGACGAAACGTTGGGAAGTTCTGGAAGCGTAAGCCTCCGGGATTTTCCCATTTGTCGAAACCCTGGGGGATCTAACAAGACCAGCCCCCACAGGTCGGGAGAAACCACATGATCCAGATGCAGACCAATCTGGATGTCGCTGACAACTCCGGCGCACGCCGAGTTCAGTGCATCAAGGTCCTGGGTGGTTCCAAGCGTAAATACGCCTCTGTAGGCGACATCATTGTCGTCTCGGTGAAGGAAGCCATCCCACGCGGCCGCGTAAAGAAAGGTGACGTCCGTAAGGCCGTCGTCGTACGCACCGCCAAAGAAGTCCGTCGCGAAGACGGCACCGCGATCCGTTTCGATCGCAACGCCGCCGTCATTCTGAACAACAACAACGAGCCCGTAGGTACCCGTATCTTTGGCCCTGTTGTTCGTGAACTGCGCGCGAAGAACTTCATGAAAATCATCTCGCTTGCTCCGGAGGTGCTGTAATCATGGCTGCTAAACTCCGCAAAGGCGACAAGGTCGTCGTGCTGGCTGGCAAGGACAAGGGCAAAGAGGGAACTATCACCTCGGTCGACCCGAAAGCCGGTAAAGCCGTTGTTGATGGCGTGAACATCGCCATTCGCCACACCCGCCAGTCGCAGACCTCGCAAGGTGGTCGCCTGCCTCAGGCAAACCCGATTGAGCTGTCGAACCTGGCTCTGCTGGACAAAAACGGTAAAGCAACCCGCGTTGGCTTCCGCATGGAAGGTGACAAGAAGGTTCGTTTTGCCAAGACCACGGGGGACGTGATCGATGCTTGATACCGCAACCTACACCCCGCGTCTGAAAGCTCAGTACGCTGAAACCATCCGTGCCGCTCTGAAAGAAGAGTTCGGTTACAAGAGCGATATGCAGCTGCCCAAGCTGGAAAAGATCGTTCTGAACATCGGTTGTGGTGCAGAGGCCGTCAGAGACTCGAAGAAGGCGAAAGCCGCTGTTGAAGATCTGACCGCGATTGCAGGCCAAAAGGCTGTTGCAACACTGGCGAAGAAGTCGATCGCGGGTTTCCGCGTCCGTGAAGACATGCCGCTGGGTGCGAAAGTTACCCTGCGCGGTGACCGGATGTATGAATTCCTGGATCGTCTGATCACCATCGCGCTGCCGCGCGTTCGTGACTTCCGCGGTGTTAAGCCTTCTTTCGACGGTCGTGGCAACTTTGCCATGGGCATGAAAGAGCACATCGTGTTCCCGGAAATCGACTTCGACAAGGTCGACGAGGTCTGGGGCCTGGATATCGTAATTGCCACCACAGCGAAAACCGACGCTGAAGCGAAAAGCCTGTTGAAAGCGTTCAACATGCCGTTCAACGCTTAAGCGCCGGGAGGATTGAGACATGGCTAAAAAAGCAATGATCGAACGCGAGAAGAAGCGCGAACGCCTGGTGGCCAAATATGCCGCAAAGCGTGCCGAGCTGAAAGAAATCGCGAATGACGAGAGCAAGCCGATGGAAGAGCGTTTCAAAGCGCGTCTGAAACTGGCGAAACTGCCGCGCAACAGCTCGGCAACTCGTCTTCACAACCGCTGTCAGCTGACAGGTCGTCCTCATGCTTACTATCGTAAGCTGAAGGTCAGCCGTATCATGCTGCGCGAGCTGGGTTCTGCAGGTCAGATCCCCGGCATGGTGAAATCGAGCTGGTAAGGGAGACATAGATATGAACGATCCTATCGGCGATATGCTCACCCGTATCCGCAACGCGCAAATGCGCGGCAAGTCCACTGTAAACACTCCGGCGTCGAAACTGCGCGCTTGGGTTCTGGACGTGCTGGCGGACGAAGGTTACATCCGTGGCTACGAAAAGATGACCGGTGAAAACGGTCATCCGGCCATCGAAATCAGCCTGAAATACTACGAAGGCACCCCTGTCATTCGCGAGTTGAAGCGGGTCTCCAAGCCCGGTCGTCGCGTATACATGGGCGTCAATGACATCCCGCAGGTCCGTCAGGGTCTGGGTGTGTCGATTGTCAGCACTCCGAAAGGTGTGATGTCGGACCAGAATGCACGCTCCAACAATGTTGGCGGCGAAGTGCTCTGCACCGTCTTCTAAGGAGGTCTGTCAATGTCTCGTATTGGTAAACGTCCGGTCGAACTGCCCAGCGGTGTAACCGCCTCGGTTTCCGGCCAGACCATCGAAGTCAAAGGCCCGAAAGGTGCCCGTAGCTTCACTGCGACTGATGACGTTACGCTGTCGGTCGAAGACAATGTGGTTCAAATCAACCCGCGTGGCATGTCCAAACGTGCCCGTCAGCAATGGGGCATGAGCCGCACCATGGTTGCCAATCTGGTAACCGGTGTGACCGAAGGCTTCAAAAAAGAGCTGGAGATCCAGGGTGTTGGTTACCGGGCTCAGATGCAGGGGAACACCCTGAAGCTGAACCTGGGCTACAGCCACGACGTTGATTTCGTTGCTCCGGAGGGTGTCACCATCACCGCACCGAAGCAGACCGTGATCATTGTGGAAGGTAACGACCAGCAGCAGGTGGGCGAAGTCGCGGCGAAAATCCGCGAATGGCGCCGTCCCGAGCCGTATAAAGGCAAGGGTATCCGCTATAAGGGCGAATTCATCTTCCGCAAAGAAGGCAAGAAGAAGTAAGGACGCAAACAATGGCAAACAGCAAAAGAACCCTGTTTCTGAAGCGCCGCCTGCGCGTTCGGAACAAACTTCGCAAGGTCAATGCAGGTCGTGTACGCCTGTCGGTTCACCGTTCGAACAAGAACATCAGCGCTCAGCTGATCGACGACGTTCGTGGCGTGACCCTGGCCTCGGCCTCGACCCTGGAAAAAGATCTGGGTGTAGTTGGCACAAACAACGTCGAAGCGGCTACGAAAGTGGGCGCAGCCATCGCCGAGCGTGCCAAGAAGGCAGGCGTCGAAGAGGCTTATTTCGATCGTGGCGGCTTCCTGTTCCACGGCAAAGTGAAGGCTGTCGCCGACGCTGCGCGTGAAGGTGGTCTGAAGATCTAAGACTTGCGGGCAGCGCCTCAGCTGCCCCGATGATCCGGGGGCCTCGGCAATAGTCGAGGCTCACTTGGATTGAAACAACGGCGCCGCAATGCGCCACATGAGAAAAGGGATGCCAAATGGCAGAACGTGAAAACCGTCGGGGCCGTGGCCGCGACCGCGACGAAACTCCGGAATTCGCAGACCGTCTGGTCGCGATCAACCGCGTGTCGAAAACCGTAAAAGGTGGTAAGCGCTTTGGCTTCGCCGCTCTGGTGGTTGTCGGCGATCAGAAAGGCCGCGTCGGCTTTGGCAAGGGTAAAGCAAAAGAAGTACCCGAGGCCATCCGTAAGGCAACTGAACAAGCCAAGCGTCAGATGATCCGCGTGCAGCTGCGCGAAGGTCGGACCCTGCACCACGATATCGAAGGCCGTCACGGCGCCGGTAAAGTGGTTATGCGCTCGGCACCTGAAGGTACTGGTATCATCGCCGGTGGTCCGATGCGTGCTGTGTTCGAAATGCTGGGCGTCAAGGACGTTGTGTCCAAGTCGCTGGGCTCGCAGAACCCGTACAACATGATCCGCGCCACCATCAACGGCCTGCAAAAAGAGCAGAGCCCGCGTTCGGTTGCACAGCGTCGCGGCAAGAAAGTTGCTGACATCCTGCCCAAGCGGGACGAAGCGCCTGTTGCTGCTGAAGCAGAAGCATAAGGAGAGCGACCCATGGCAAAAACCATCGTCGTCAAGCAGATCGGTTCCCCGATCCGCCGCCCCGCCGAACAGCGCGCGACCCTGATCGGTCTGGGCTTGAACAAGATGCACAAAACCCGTGAGCTGGAGGATACTCCTTCGGTCCGCGGTATGGTCAACAAGATCCCGCATCTGGTAGAGATCATCGAAGAACGCGGCTAATCGCGAGTTCTTTGAAGACTTAAAAACGCCTCCGTTCTGATCGGGGGCGTTTTCTTGTTTGGCCGGTCGTTTTTTTCCGGCTCGTCTTATGGTGCTGTTCAGTGCCTCGGCGCAAACTCGGCTAAGACCCGAGCGCCTTTTTTTCTGCAAACTCAATATCGACTTCATGGCGCAACGAAGGTTCTCTGCCTGGTTTTTCGTACAGCCTGGGGCATCCATCGCAAAAACTGGCTGCTGCCTCGCGTTTGGAATGAGCACGCGGGTTCCAGACCTGCCGGCGCAGAGCTTTGTATTTTTCGTTGTTCCAGATGGTTTCAAGCGGTTCGTCGAAAACATTTCCCAACACATGCGGATCACGGTTCTTGTCGGAAACATATTGGCGGCCGGATCGCCAGAGACAGCAGGGAATCACATCGCCATCAAAGCGAATGACCGTGCTGCTGTGGGGCCAATGGCACCTTGGGGTGAGGGATGATGACAGGGGCAGGCCATTTTCAATCCGATCGGGATCGTCGTCTACGACGTTGTACAGATCTCCATTTGCATCGAACCGTAGCCCTTCAAACGTGGTAAAGGCGTCGATACCAATCTCGTCTACGATGGCCTTCACCTGATCCAGTTCATCCTCGGCGTGATGGGGGAAAGAGATATGCTGTATTTCTATGAACGGAGATTTCAGACCCTTCCTCTTTTTATAGCCAGCCAGTAGTCGCAGGTTGTTCAGAACGAAATCCAGGCGTCCGCGAACACGGGTAACCTGAAAGCTTTCCTGCGTCGCGCCATCAACTGAGATTGTGATATGGCTAAGCCCGGCATCGACTAGGTTATGAATTCTCTCGGCTTTTAGCCGATAACTGAAATGGGTGGTGATATGGCTTTCCAAACCGGCTGCGGTCGTGGCCCGGATCATGTCGGTGAGGTCCGGGTGTGCCAGAGGATCGCCATAGTAGAACATGCTTACACCAAGCGCGCGATCTTTGATCTGGTCAATGATATGCCGGTACTGCTGAAGGCTAAGCTTGTCCTGCTTTCCGAACTTCTGATCGCTGAGTAATGGCCGGTTGCGTCGGGATGGGTTCGCATGGACGCAATGTGGACAGGCTAGTGAGCACAGCGGCGAAATATCAATTTTCACCAGAGACGGCAGCGGGGCGGCTTGTTGAGAGTGAAGAAGATAGCCCCGAACGTTGCGCAACAGGTTTGCCGATTGCTTCAAGGAAGGACGGCGCTGAATCCAGCGCAACCTTCTAATAACGCTTGAAACCAAAGGCATGGAGTATCCTCATTCATGAAGTCGAGGACGCCCTAAACGTGCGAGGCGAAAATGGTAAAACAGGCCGAAATAGCCCGATAGTTCACAGATATGTGATAGAATAGTGAAAATATGGGTCCGTAAAAGAAAAAAGATATTAAAATATATAAATTTGATAAATCTTATCTTTAGCCGAGAAATCCAAAGGTCTATTTCAACGAAAGCCTGTAGTGGGATGTCTAAACAGTGTTTTCACTGCCATTCCCCCAATGCATACCGGCCAGACCGAATCTTCTGTTGTTAGCGTTATCTGGCGTTCTTATTTGAGCTTTGTCCCAAATAGGAACGCAAACGAAATCTGGAGAATACGCTCCGGTTTAGAAAGGAATATAGAAATGGCAAACACAGCAACTTTTTCCCGCGAAGGCTTTGGTCTGACCGCCCGCATCGCAACTCTGATCGCACGCGTGAAAGAGGCCTATGCCCTGCGCGCCGAATTCGGCCGCACCTATTCAGAGCTTCAGAACCTGACTGATCGCGAACTGAACGACATTGGTATCCGCCGGTGCGATATAAGTGATATTGCGCATAAGCACGTCTACTGCTGAGAACCTGGCAGGCTGAACAACACCGAGGCGCCATTTGGCGCCTCTTTTTGATTCTGCGTGCTTGAAAGGCACAGGCACGGTGAAATTGGTCGCTCTGCATTGTGGATCGTTTGGAAATTTTCCATGAGAATTATTAGAGGGGGCTATGTCCCAATAACGCGATGACGAGGCTGACACAGTGCGAGACTACCAGATCGGCATGTTGTGGGTGGATGGCCCGCTGAGCTTTCTCGAGCAGCTCTGCATCAAATCCTATCTGGATACCGGTCAATCCGTTCGCCTCTACACCTATGGGAATGTCTCCGGGATACCTGAAGGTGTGGATACCCGCGATGCGCGCGATGTGATGCCTGGCACAGAATTCATTGCGCATAGCCGTACTGGTAGCCCGGCGCCGCATTCGGACAAGTTCCGATACCGCATGTTGGCGCAGGAGCCCGATTTGATATGGGCGGATACGGACGCCTATTGCATGCGTCCTTTCACAACGGAGACCGGGCATTTTTACGGAATGCTCGAAGGAGAGATTGCGATCGGCGTATTGGGCATTCCGTCAGACAGCCCGGCGCTGGATCTGCTCATCGAATATACAACGGACCCGTATCGGATTCCGCCATGGCTGCCCAAACGATATCAGGAACCCCTTCGTGCGGCACAGGATGCAGGTGATCCGATCAATGTGCCCGCGCAATATTGGGGCGCATGGGGTCCGTCAGCCTTTGCCTGGGCTTTACGGCAAACCGGCGAACACCAATTTGTTCTGCCTGAGCATGTGTTCTATCCGGTGAACTTTACCAGACGGCGCGCTTTGGCACGCCCAAACGCCGATTTATCCAGGTTCTTCCACGAGGACACAGTTTCCATTCACTTTTATGGTCGCCGGATGCGTTCGATCCTTAGGAACAGGTATAATGGCCTGCCAGATCCAGATAGCCTGGTGGGTAAGCTTCTGGCCAAACACCGGATTAATCCACTGGACGCGCCAATCCAAAATGCTGAAGGCTAGACAGTTTGGGTGTTGTTCACTTCAAAACTTGCATCCTCAGCCACAAAGCTGTATCGGGCTCCGGTGGCGTACTGCGCCGCAAGAATCAAAACCAAGAAATGCCGTGTTTGACCCATCACGCTTCGGGGTCATTTCCGGCGAAGGAGAAGCGAAATGAAACTGAATGAATTGCGCGACAACCCGGGCGCCACACCGAAACGGACCCGCGTCGGCCGTGGTCCCGGTTCCGGCAAAGGTAAAATGGGTGGCCGTGGTATCAAAGGTCAGAAATCCCGTTCGGGTGTGGCCATCAATGGCTACGAAGGCGGTCAGATGCCGCTGTACCAACGCCTGCCCAAGCGCGGCTTTAACAAGCCAAACCGCAAGGCGTTTGCCGTTATCAACCTGGGCCTGATCCAGAAATTCGTCGACGCCGGTAAGCTGGATGCCAAAGCTGCGATCACCGAGGACGCACTGGTTGCATCCGGTCTGGTTCGCCGTAAACTGGACGGTATCCGCGTTCTGGCCAAAGGCGAAATCAGCGCCAAGGTGACCCTGGAAGTAACTGGTGCTTCGAAAGCTGCCGTTGAGGCAGTCGAAAAAGCGGGCGGTTCACTGACGGTCACAAAAGCCGCTGCGGCAGAGTAAGCGCTTGTGAGCGGGCCAAGACCCGCTTACATAGACCTCAGAGTTTTCCAAGACGCCGCCCGAGCCGGAAAACGGTTCCGGGCGGTGTTTTCATAAGAGAGACCGATTTATGGTATCAGCAGCAGAACAAATGGCAGCCAACACTAGCTGGGCTGCTTTGGGCAAAGCCACCGATCTGCGCAACCGCATCCTGTTCACACTGGGTTTGTTGATCGTCTATCGCCTGGGCACTTTTATACCGGTGCCGGGGATCGACGGACAGGCCCTGCGTGAGTTCATGGAGCAAGCGGGGCAGGGCATCGGCGGTATGGTTTCGATGTTCACCGGCGGGGCGCTTGGGCGGATGGGTATCTTTGCCCTCGGCATCATGCCTTACATCTCGGCCTCGATCATCATTCAGCTGCTGACCTCGATGGTTCCCGCGCTCGAACAGCTCAAGAAAGAGGGCGAGCAGGGTCGTAAGAAGATCAACCAATATACCCGTTTTGGCACCGTGGCGCTGGCCACCGTTCAGGCCTATGGCTTGGCCGTTTCGCTGGAGTCGGGCGATCTGGCGACCGATCCGGGCCTCTATTTCCGTCTGTCGACTATGATTACACTGGTTGGCGGCACCATGTTCCTGATGTGGCTGGGTGAGCAGATCACCGCGCGCGGCATCGGCAACGGTATCTCTCTGATTATTTTCGTTGGCATCATCGCCGAGGTTCCGGCAGCGTTGGCTCAGTTCTTCGCAAGTGGCCGCAGCGGCGCAATCAGCCCCGCAGTGATCATCGGAGTGATCGTCATGGTCATCGCCGTGATCACCTTTGTGGTGTTCATGGAGCGCGCTTTGCGCAAGATCCATATTCAATACCCGCGCCGTCAGGCCGGTATGAAGATCTATGAGGGCGGCTCGAGCCACCTGCCGGTCAAAGTGAACCCGGCCGGCGTTATCCCGGCGATCTTCGCCAGCTCGCTGCTGCTGCTGCCGGTGACGATCTCAACCTTCTCATCGGGTGCGACCAACGGGCCGATCATGTCCTGGCTGCTGGCCAATTTTGGACCCGGTCAGCCTCTGTACCTGCTGTTCTTTGCGTCGATGATCGTATTCTTTGCCTATTTCTACACGTTCAACGTGTCGTTCAAACCGGATGACGTGGCGGATAACCTGAAAAAGCAGAACGGTTTTGTGCCGGGTATCCGTCCGGGTAAGAAAACCGCCGAGTATCTGGAATACGTGGTCAACCGCGTGCTGGTTCTGGGTTCGGCTTATCTGGCGGCGGTTTGTCTGCTGCCTGAAATCCTGCGGGGCCAGTTTGCCATTCCGTTCTATTTCGGTGGTACTTCGGTTCTGATTATCGTCTCTGTGACCATGGATACGATCCAACAGGTTCAGAGCCACCTGCTGGCGCATCAATACGAAGGGCTTATCGAAAAGTCCCAACTGCGCGGGAAGGGTAAGAAACGCGGCAGGAAGGGACCCGCTCGTCGATGAACATCATTCTTCTGGGCCCCCCGGGGGCGGGTAAAGGAACGCAAGCGCGTCATCTTGTTGAAACACGCGGCATGGTGCAGCTGAGCACCGGAGACATGCTGCGCGAAGCCAAAACCTCGGGCACCGAGATGGGCCTGAAGGTTGCAGCCATCATGGATGCCGGCAAGCTGGTCACCGATGAGATTGTCATCGGCCTGATCGAAGAGAAGCTGACCACCGAAACCGGTGCCGGTTTCATCTTTGACGGTTTTCCGCGCACATTGGCACAAGCCGACGCATTGGCGGCTTTGCTGACCAAGCTGGGCCAGTCACTGCACACTGTGATCGAGATGCGGGTGGATGACGATGCCCTGGTGGATCGGATCACCGCACGTTCGACCTGTTCGGGCTGTGGCGAAGTTTATAATGACAAGACCAAGCCGATCCCGGCAGATGGTCGCTGCACCAACTGTGGTGAGCAAAAAGAGTTCACGCGTCGCGCCGACGACAACGAAGACAGCCTGCGCACGCGGTTGATGGAGTACTACAAAAAGACGTCGCCGCTGATTGGTTATTACTACGCCAAAGGCGATCTTCGCCCGGTCAATGGGTTGGCCGATATCAAGGAAGTGACTGCGTCGATCGAGGCCGTACTCGGCTAGCTCCAATATGGCCTTGACGCCAAGCGCAAAAGCCCATATCGACCCCCATCCCTAAAGGGAATCAAGATCGCAGGCGGGATTCGTCCTAACTGCCCCGACCACCTCGAATAATACTGGGCCCTCTGGCGTCACTGCCACGGTCAAGTGTTGTGAAAAAAGGTTCCGGAGCTACGGAACCGCAACAAAAAGGAAAGTGACACGTGGCACGTATTGCCGGCGTAAACATCCCGACTGCAAAGCGGGTACCTATCGCCCTCACATATATCACCGGTATCGGCAACACCTCGGCGCAGGCCATCTGCGAAGCCGTAGGCATTGAAGCGCACCGTCGCGTCAATGAGCTGTCGGATTCCGAAGTTCTGGCCATCCGCGAACATATCGACGCAAACTTCACCGTCGAAGGTGACCTGCGTCGCGAAGTTCAGATGAACGTCAAGCGCCTGATGGATTTGGGTTGCTACCGCGGTCTGCGTCATCGTCGTAACCTGCCCGTTCGCGGTCAGCGTACCCATACCAACGCTCGTACCCGCAAAGGCCCCGCAAAGGCCATTGCTGGCAAGAAGAAATAAGGAGGGTCTGACCGATGGCACGCGAAAAGACTCGTACCAAGAAAAAAGAGCGCAAGAATATCGCATCGGGCGTGGCCCATGTGAATTCGACCTTCAACAACACCAAGATCCTGATCTCGGACGTGCAAGGCAACGCCATTGCATGGTCGTCGGCCGGGACCATGGGGTTCAAAGGGTCGCGTAAATCTACACCGTATGCTGCTCAGATGGCTGCGGAAGACGCAGGTAAAAAGGCGCAGGATCACGGCGTCAAGACGCTGGAAGTCGAAGTTCAGGGCCCCGGTTCGGGTCGTGAATCGGCTCTGCGCGCACTGGCTGCAGTGGGCTTCAACATCACGTCGATCCGCGACGTGACGCCGATCGCTCACAATGGCTGTCGCCCGCCGAAACGCCGCCGCGTCTAAGCGAATTAGAATTGAGCTGGGGCCCGCATTTTCGCACGGCCCCAGCACGTCATTTTGAACCTCGGGCGTCTGCACCTTGTTGGTCATGGGGCGCGGACAGGAATGGAGGGATTACATGATCCACAAGAATTGGGCAGAATTGATCAAGCCAACCCAGCTGGAAAGCAAGCCGGGAAACGACCCTGCGCGCCAGGCTACGTTGGTTGCGGAACCGCTGGAACGTGGCTTTGGTCTGACTTTGGGCAACGCGCTGCGCCGCGTTCTGATGAGCTCGCTGCAAGGTGCGGCCATCACCAGCGTTCAGATCGACAACGTCCTGCACGAGTTCAGCTCGGTCGCGGGCGTGCGTGAAGACGTCACCGACATCATCCTTAACCTCAAGCAGGTCGCTCTGCGCATGGAGGTTGAAGGCCCCAAGCGTCTGTCGATCAATGCAAAAGGTCCGGCAATCGTCACCGCAGGGGACATCAGCGAAAGCGCTGGCATCGAGGTTCTGAACCGCGATCACGTCATCTGTCACCTGGATGATGGTGCCGACCTGTTCATGGAACTGACCGTCAACACCGGTAAGGGCTATGTCTCGGCTGAAAAGAACAAGCCAGAAGATGCACCTATCGGCCTGATCCCGATCGACGCGATCTATTCGCCGGTTAAAAAGGTCGCCTATGATGTTCAACCGACGCGTGAAGGTCAGGTTCTGGACTATGACAAGCTGACCCTGAAGATTGAGACTGACGGTTCGATCACCCCCGAGGACGCGTTGGCCTATGCCGCGCGCATCCTGCAGGATCAGCTGTCGATCTTCGTCAACTTCGATGAGCCGGAAGCGGCTGGTCGTCAGGACGAGGATGATGGTCTGGAGTTCAACCCGCTGCTGCTGAAGAAAGTAGATGAGTTGGAACTGTCGGTCCGTTCGGCAAACTGCCTGAAGAACGACAATATCGTCTACATTGGCGATCTGATCCAGAAGACCGAAGCCGAGATGCTGCGCACCCCGAACTTCGGCCGCAAGTCGCTGAACGAGATCAAAGAAGTGCTGTCCGGCATGGGTCTGCACCTCGGCATGGATGTCGAGGATTGGCCGCCTGACAACATCGAAGATCTGGCGAAGAAATTCGAAGACGCGTTTTAAGCGCGTCTTCCCAATGCCCGCGCTTGCGGGGAATGCACGGGCAATCATGCCCCAAGGAGAGCCGGTGACACGCATCGCCGGCCAGACAAAGCAAAACGCTGAAGAAGGAACTAGAAAATGCGTCACGCACGTGGTTACCGCCGCCTGAATCGTACTCATGAGCACCGTAAGGCTCTGTTTGCGAATATGGCTGGCTCGCTCATCGAACATGAGCAGATCAAAACAACTTTGCCCAAGGCAAAAGAACTGCGCCCGATCGTTGAAAAACTGATCACTCTGGGCAAGCGCGGCGACCTGCACGCCCGTCGTCAGGCCGCATCGCAGCTGAAAGAAGACAAAGACGTCGCAAAGCTGTTCGAAATCCTGGGCCCCCGTTATGCCGAGCGTCAGGGCGGTTATGTCCGGATCCTGAAAGCAGGCTTCCGCTATGGCGACATGGCCCCGATGGCGATCATCGAATTCGTTGACCGCGATCTGGACGCCAAAGGCGCTGCAGACAAAGCGCGTACCGCCGCCGAAGAGGCCGCAGACGAAGAATAAGAAAGCCTGGCTTTCATGTGAAAACCCCCGTGTCTCGGACGCGGGGGTTTTTCTTTTTCACAACTCTATCTCTGGCCTAGTTGATCCAGCCACGCTCTCGATAATATCGGGCTGCCCCTGGATGGAGAGGTGCTGGCATGCCATCGCCGATCATGTCAGTTGGTTGCAAACCTTTCAGCGCCGGGTGTCCGACCGCCAGTTGCGGCAGGTTTTCAAAGGTCGATTTCACAAAGGCATAGATATCGTCATCGGGTACGTTGGCATTGCTTAGAAGACTAGCCTTATAGCCGAATGTTCTGGTTGGTGACGTCACCCCTGTATAGGTATTTGCAGGGATGGTCACTTTGCTGAGCGCCTCGGAGCCGGAAACCAGACGGTCGATATCGCGCCCGGAAAGTTCGACCAGTTGAATCGCGCATGTCAGGGCTGTTTTTTGAATCAGGCTTGACGGATAGCCGACGACACTGGCGACGACGTCAATCTCGCCCGCGCACAAAGCCTTTCGCTGGAGGCCCATCTCTCCGAGTTTGATCGTGCTAAATCCCGAGATGTCCCAGCTTCCGGCATAGGGAAGCTTTCTGACCAAGCTGGATGCCGATCCTCCCAATCGGACACGCTTTCCATCCAGTTTATCAATGGAACTGATTCCGGACTCTTTGCGTATAACAACTGTCAGGGGTGCACTGTGGATCGAAAATAATGAGCGCAGAGTTGTGTCCGGCCCTTTGCCTTCGAAATAGGCTGCCCCCAACAGCGCGTCATTGACCCAGTCGGACCGCGCCACGACGATGTCGAACTTGCCACTGCGCAGCTTTGGAAGGTTTTCCTTCGGGCCACCTGTTGGCCGTGCGCGGCATTTATTACCGCTCGTCGCTTTGACAAATGACTTGCACAGCAGATTGCCGACGTTGAAATAGTACCCGGTTTTCCCTCCGGTCCCCATGGTCAGTTTGGTATCCGCCTGTACCGCCGGGGCGATTATCCCAAGGGTTGCGATCAGTGCGAGCGATGAAAGCCGCCCGCGCGACAGACATTTCAGAGTGAATGACCTCAAAACAATATTTCCTTCAAATGCACTTTGTGTTTGGCGGACATTCCCAGCCCTTCCGCCCCAAGTCAACGCGCCCTGTGCCTTAACACGCTTGCAATCCCTGCGCGGGCCTCGCATATCCGAAGGGCGCCCAATAGACGGATGGATCATGCGGAAAGTCTTGTGTTCACTCTTGCTGGCCGCTGCTGCGGTGTCAGCCCAGGCCGAAACAAAAGCACCTCAAACGCAGGCCGAAATCAGCCTTGGTTTTGCGCCCGTCGTGAAACAGGCCGCGCCGGCGGTGGTGAATATATACGCCAAGATTGTGCGCGAAGGGCGCTCGAACTCATTGTTCTCTGATCCGTTCTTTCAGGATTTCTTTGGCGGCGGCTTTGGCGAACCGCGACCGCGCGTTCAGAATTCGCTGGGGTCGGGTGTGATCCTGACGGATGACGGTTATGTGGTCTCTAACTATCATGTTGTTGGTTCAGCGACAGAAATACGGGTCGTCACGACGGACCGGCGCGAGTTTTCGGCCGAGGTGGTTCTGGGCGATCAGGAAAGCGACATCGCCATTCTACGTCTGAAAGATGCCGAGGCGTTGCCTTCGATCGACATGCGGGATTCCGATTTGGTTGAGGTGGGTGAATTGGCTCTGGCCATCGGCAACCCGTTCGGCGTCGGGCAGACGGTATCATCGGGCATTATCTCGGGGCTGGCGCGGACCGGTACGGCCACGGGCAATGCGCGGGGCTATTTCATTCAGACGGACGCGGCGATCAATCCCGGCAATTCGGGCGGGGCGCTGATCGATGTAAACGGTGATCTGATTGGCATCAACACCTCGATCCTGACACGTTCTGGCGGATCGAACGGGATCGGCTTTGCCATCCCTGCCAATCTGGTTGCCGAATTCCTGCGGCAAGCGCAGGCCGGCAATGACAGTTTTGTCAGCCCCTGGGCCGGAATGGCAGGGCAGCACATGAGTGCGGATATCGCTGAGTCTCTGGGCTTGGTCATCCCGCAGGGTGTGGTGATTTCGGATCTCCATGCGCTCAGCCCGTTGGCCGAGGCAGGGTTGCAGGTTGGGGACGTCGTGACCCATGTCGACGGGGATGAGGTCAACTCGCCGGCAGAGATGAAATTCCGCATGTCAGTGGCCGGTGTGGGCGGCACGTCGGTGGTGACGCGACTGCGCGGCGAGGACCGAGCTGAACTTGAGGTCGCTTTGGTCAAAGCGCCCGAGGTTCCGGCAGCGGAAGTGACGACGCTGAACGATGAAACCGTGATGCCAGGCCTGACCGTGTCGCGGATCAACCCTGCTGTTATCGCGCGGCTGGGGCTTTTGCTGTCGCAGACGGGGGTGGTTGTGGTCGACGCGGGCCGCTATGGCGGTCGGTCCGGGCTGCGTCCGGGCGATGTGGTCGATGGGATAAACGGCGCGCGGGTCGAGCGACCTGCTGATGTCGTGAAGGCGCTGACCGATCCGGGGCGTCGGATCAATCTGGATATCCTCAGGGGCGGGCGGCCGGTTTCCCTGCGGTTCAGGCTGTGACCGGATGAGTGACCTTTTCGATACCGGGTCATCTGACCCTGCGCCGCCTGTACATCGCCCGCTGGCCGACAGATTGCGCCCGCAAACGCTGGCCGAGGTGATCGGGCAGGAACAGGTGTTGGGCCCGGATGCGCCTTTGGGCGTGATGCTGGCCTCGGGCAGTCTGTCGAGCCTGATATTCTGGGGGCCGCCCGGCGTCGGCAAGACCACGATCGCGCGGCTTCTAGCGCAAGAGACGGACCTGCATTTTGTGCAGATCAGTGCCATCTTTACTGGTGTACCCGACCTGAAGAAAGTGTTCGAAGCTGCGAAGATCCGGCGTCAGAACGGGCAGGGGACGTTGCTGTTTGTTGACGAAATCCATCGCTTCAACAAGGCGCAGCAGGACGGGTTTCTGCCGCATATGGAGGATGGTACGATCCTCCTGGTCGGGGCGACCACGGAAAATCCATCGTTCGAGCTGAACGCCGCTGTGCTCAGCCGAGCGCAGGTGTTGGTGTTGGAAAGGCTCAGCCCTGCCGATCTAGAACGCCTGACGCAACGCGCTGAGCAGGAACTGGACCGTGGGTTGCCACTGGACTCTGCGGCCCGTGGTGCGCTGCAGGAAATGGCCGATGGTGACGGACGTGCCCTGCTGAACCTGATCGAGCAGGTTGCCGCGTGGAAAGTTGAGGGCCCGCTGGACCTTGAAGCCCTGTCGACCCGGCTCATGCGCCGTGCCGCGAAATACGACAAATCTGGAGATGAGCATTACAACCTGATCTCGGCTCTGCATAAATCGGTGCGGGGGTCCGACCCCGATGCCGCCCTGTACTGGTTCGCGCGAATGCTGACGGGAGGCGAGGACCCAAGGTATTTGGCGCGCCGGATCACGCGAATGGCGGTCGAGGACATTGGTCTGGCTGATCCGCAGGCTCAGGCGATCTGTCTGCAGTCCTGGGAAACCTATGAGCGGCTGGGCAGTCCCGAAGGCGAGTTGGCTTTGGCGCAGGCGCTGGTCTATCTGGCTCTGGCGCCGAAATCGAACGGAGCCTATGTGGGCTACAAGGCAGCGATGCGTCTGGCCAAGCAATCAGGTAGTGAGCCGCCGCCCAAACATATTCTGAATGCACCAACCTCTTTGATGAAAGATCAGGGCTATGGTGCAGGCTATGCTTATGATCACGATGCCGAGGATGGGTTTTCCGGCCAGAACTACTTTCCCGAAACCATACCGCGCCCGGTTCTGTATCAACCGGTCGAACGCGGGTTCGAGCGAGAGCTGAAGAAACGGCTGGATTACTTTGCCAAGCTGCGTTCGCAACGGAAACCAGACTAGCCCGGCTTGACTCTTTGGCCGATGCGCGCGACAGACGCGCATGTTTTCTGGGACAATGTTTACAGCGTGGTCCGGGCGGGTCTGCCGCGCGGCGCAAGGGGCAATGGCATGAGTGGCGTGCAGATGATTACAGTTGCGGATGGGGATGGCGACCAGCGGGTGGACCGCTGGCTGCGGCGCCTGTTTCCGCATGTCAGCCAAGGGCGCATCGAAAAAATGTGCCGCAAGGGCGAACTGCGTGTGGATGGCGGACGGGCCAAGGCCTCGACCCGGCTTGAGGTCGGTCAGGTCGTGCGCGTGCCGCCCCTGCCCGATGCGGATCACAAGCCGGTCGAGGTCAAGCCGCGGATCACCGATGCGGATGTGAAGATGATGCAGTCTTGCGTGATCTATCGCGATGACCACGTGATCGCGCTGAACAAACCGCAAGGATTGCCGGTGCAAGGCGGCAGCGGCCAGACCCGCCATGTGGACGGCCTGTCCGAGGCGCTGCGCTTTGGATATGACGAAAACCCCCGATTGGTGCACCGACTGGACAAGGATACCTCGGGCGTGCTGTTGCTGGCCCGCACACGCGAGGCCGCCAAAGCACTGACCGCCGCTTTCCGTCACCGGGACACGCGCAAGATATATTGGGCTCTGGTCGCTGGGGTGCCGACCCCTTATCTGGGCGAGATCAAGACCGGTTTGGTCAAGGCCCCGGGCCATGGCAGCCAGGGCGAGGGCGAAAAGATGATCCCTGTCCATCTGAACGAAATCAACGACTCGCCAGGCGCGAAGCGGGCCCATACACTTTACGCTACGCTATACCGCGTGGCCGGACGCGCCGCCTGGGTCGCGATGGAGCCGATCACCGGCCGCACTCATCAGTTGCGTGCGCATATGGCAGCGATTGGGCATCCAATCATCGGGGATGGAAAATACGGCGGTTCGGGTCAAGAGAACCTTGGCGATGGCTGGGGTGCGCAGTTGGGCGGTGTGATCAGCAAAAAGCTGCACCTGCATGCGCGGCAGGCTTCGTTTCAGCACCCGGTGACGCGTAAGAAGATCACGGTCACCGCACCCTTGCCCGATCATATGAAACACAGCTGGGACACATTCGGATGGGCCGAAGACCTGGCTGCGGATGATCCGTTCGAGTCTCTGCAATGAGCAGACCCTTGCGTCTGGTACTATTTGATGTGGACGGTACCCTGGTCGATAGCCAGGGCAGCATTATAGCGGCCATGACCGCCAGCTTTGATGCCTTGTCTCTTCCGGTACCGGATAGGGCGGGGATCTTGTCCATAGTCGGATTATCTCTACCACAAGCCATGGCACAGTTGGTGCCCGAGTGTTCTGCTGTGGATCAGGCGCGGTTGGTAGAGGGCTATAAACAGGCCTATCACGCACATCGGCTGGAACAGGGAATGGCCAGTTCGCCGCTCTACCCCGGAGCCCGTGAGGTTATCGAGGCACTGCATGCAATCCCCGAGATGTTGCTGGGCGTGGCGACAGGCAAATCGCAACGTGGTCTGGATGCTTTGATCGAAGGTCACGGTCTGCAAGGCTATTTCGTGACCCGGCAGGTCGCAGATCACCACCCGTCAAAACCGCATCCTTCGATGATCGACACGGCTAGGGCCGAAACCGGCGTCGATGCGGTTGATACTGTCATGATCGGGGATACCCGATTCGACATGGATATGGCCGCCGCCGCCGCCGTCACGGGAATTGGCGTCACCTGGGGGTATCACGAACGGCCTGCCCTGGCCGCTGCCTCTCGTATTATCGAAACGTTTGACCAGTTGCCGGGCGCACTGGACGATATCTGGACCTGAAGACATGAGTGACTGGAAACCGAAACGATTTTGGACTGCATGTCAGGTGGTAGAGGCCGGTGGCGGATTTACGGTCGAATTGGACGGTCGTCGGGTCAAAACACCTGCGCGGGCCGGACTGATCCTGCCGACCTTGCCGATGGCTCAGGCCGTTGCGGCCGAATGGGACGCGCAGGAAGAACAGGTCGACCCAGGGACGATGCCCTACACGCGTTCGGCCAATGCAGCCATCGACAAGGTACAGATTCAGCACGCCGAAGTTGCAGACATGCTTGCCGATTATGGCGATTCGGATTTGCTGTGCTATCGCGCCGCCCACCCGCAAGAGTTGCAGCAGCGGCAAGCTGAACAGTGGGACCCGGTGTTGGACTGGGCCGCGGAAGCCATGTCGGTTCGCTTGCAGCCCGTCACAGGTATCCTGCATCAGCCGCAAGACGTGGCGGCGCTGGATCAGTTGCGCCGGCGAGTGCATGATTTCAACAACTTCCAACTGGCTGCCTTCCACGACCTGGTCAGCCTTTCGGGCTCGTTGATCCTTGGGTTTGCGGCCACTTCCGATTGGTGTGATGCGCAAGAGATCTGGCGGATTTCGCGGTTGGACGAGCTGTGGCAAATCGAACAATGGGGCCATGACGACGAGGCGCATGAAGCAGCCGAAGTCAAACGTTCTGCCTTTTTACACGCTAAACGCTTCTACGACGTCTCTGATTGATCTTAGATTTCTGAATTTTTACCGCTCTGATGGACATCTGTGAGTTGATCCATCGTTTTCCCTGATCCGACCCTTGACGTTTGTTTATGAATGCGACCAAACTCGTGCGCACTAAAGGGGAGACACCTTTGGGGAAACCTTTCTGGTACCTGAGGTGCCGGATAGAACCGTCCCTGAACGGGATGGACAATCAGGAAGAGGTAAAAATGAAAAAATCCGTAATCTTGGGCGCGGCCACAGTTGCCGGTCTGGCCGCAGGCGCAGCCATGGCGGGAACCGTGGACGACGTCAAGGCGCGCGGTAAGCTGAACTGCGGTGTGACCACCGGTCTGGTCGGCTTTGCCGCGCCCGACGCAAATGGTGAATGGCAGGGCTTTGACGTTTCGTTGTGCCGCGCCGTTGCCGCTGCGGTTCTGGGTGACGCAAGCGCCGTTGAATTCGTTCCGACCACAGGTAAGACACGCTTTACCGCGCTGGCTTCGGGCGAAATCGACATGCTGGCCCGGAACACCACCTGGACCTTCAGCCGCGACGTAGACCTGAAGTTCGAATTCGTCGGTGTAAACTATTACGACGGTCAGGGCTTTATGGTTCCCAAAGCGCTGGGCGTAAGCTCAGCCAAGGAACTGGACGGCGCGACTGTCTGCATCCAGACCGGCACCACCACCGAGCTGAACCTGGCGGATTTCTTCCGCTCGAACAACATCAGCTACGAGCCGGTTCCGATCGAAACCAACGCAGAAGCGCAGCAGCAGTATCTGGCTGGCGCATGTGACGTCTACACCACCGACGCATCGGGCCTGGCCGCAACGCGCGCCACGTTCGAAAACCCCGGTGATCACATCTTGCTGCCCGAAATCATCTCGAAAGAGCCGCTGGGCCCTCTGGTCCGTCATGGCGACCACGAGTGGGGCGACGTTGTTCGCTGGACACTGAACGCACTGGTTTCGGCTGAAGAGCTGGGTGTGACCTCGGCGAACATCGACGAGATGTCTGCTGGCACCGACAACCCCGAAGTGAACCGTCTGCTGGGCAGCGAAGGCACTCTGGGTGAGATGCTGGGTCTGGACGCACAGTGGGCAATGCGCGCTATCAAGGCGGGTGGTAACTATGGTGAGGTCTTTGCCAAGAACATCGGTGAAGAAACCCCAATCGGTCTGGCACGCGGCCTGAACGGTCAGTGGACCGATGGCGGCCTGCTGTACTCGCCGCCGTTCCGCTAATATCCATTGAAGAGGGCGCAGTTCATCCTGCGCCCTTTTTCAATCCATAAGAAACAGTCCCGGTTAGATTGAACAGAGATCAACTCTGTCTGCGAATAACGGGATGACACGGGGATATACATAGGTCATGTCGACTCTCACTGACCCGCCAAAGGAGCAGTTCCGGCTGTCCATGCTCCTTTACGATACGCGGTACCGATCTGCGACCATCCAGGTCATTGCAATGATCGGTTTCATGCTTTTGGCAGCCTGGATCATTTCCAACACCATTCAGAACCTCGAAGCACTTGGTAAACCCGTAGAATTCGGGTTCTTCGGCGAACCTGCAAGTTACGATATCAACCAACGCCTGCTGGAATACGATTCTCGAGACAGCCACTTGCGTGCTGGGCTTATCGGATTGCTAAACACACTTGTTGTTGCAGTTCTCGGCTGTATCACGGCGACGATTATCGGTGTTTTCGTTGGTGTATTACGGCTTTCAAACAACTGGTTGATAGCGCGGATCATGACTGTTTATGTCGAGATGTTCCGTAACGTGCCTGTGCTGCTTTGGATCGTTCTGGCTATGGCCATTCTGATCGAAGGTTTACCGGCACCCAATGCATTCCGAGGCGAAACCCCGACGGCCACGATGGATTTTTTCAACTCTGTCGCCGTCACCAATCGCGGCGTCTATATCCCAGAGCTCCTGTTTTCACGCAGTCTTGGCGATATCCACTTGTTTGGTGCGTCCAGCTTACGCTTCGACATTTCATTGGATCTGGTCGCCTTTCTGGTCGTTTTGGCGGGCAGCATTTTTGTGATGCGCAAAGTATCCGCTAATGCCGCTGCAAAACAGGAAGCAACTGGTGATCGCCCAACCATCTGGCACATTCAGTTGGGTATACTGTTTGTGCCGATGTTGATCCTGCTGACTGCGTTGGGATTCCATTTGGGATACCCGGAACTGAAAGGGTTCAACTTCAAAGGCGGCACCCATTTGCGGAACTCGCTTATCGCATTGTGGTTGGCCCTGTCCCTTTACACTGCAGCTTTCATCGCTGAGATCGTGCGGGCCGGAATTCTCGCCATTTCCAAGGGGCAGACCGAGGCCGCCGCCGCGCTGGGTATACGCCCGAGCCGGATTATGCGTCTGGTGATCCTGCCGCAAGCGTTGCGCGTGATCATCCCGCCAATGATCTCGAACTACCTGAACCTGACCAAGAACTCGTCTCTGGCGATTGCGGTGGGATATATGGATATCACAGGTACCTTGGGTGGCATCACCATGAACCAAACCGGCCGCGAGCTGGAATGCGTTCTACTGCTGATGCTGGTCTATCTGTGCATCTCGCTGAGCATCTCGGCAGTGATGAACTGGTACAACAATAGTGTCAAATTGGTGGAGCGGTAATATGAGTGATGTTTCATTTGTCCGCGCGGAAATGTTGCCGGAGAAAGCGCCACCAGCGTCCGAAGTGGGAATAGTAGGTTGGGTTAAGCACAACCTGTTTTCCGGCTGGTTCAATTCGATCCTGACGGTAGTTTCGCTCTATGCGATCTACTATGTGTTGTCGGGCGTTCTGCCATGGACGTTCCAATCCGTCTGGAATGCCAATTCACTGACTGAGTGCCGTGAGATCATGATGGCAACCTGGGGAGACACCCATGGTCATGCTTGCTGGGCTGTCATCAATGATCGCTGGCTGCAGCTGTTGTTCGGATTCTACCCGAGCCATCTGTACTGGCGGCCGATTCTGGCGCTTGTTCTGTTGCTGGTTGCTCTGGCACCAGTGCTGTATTCGGACCGTGTTCCGAGCAAGTTGCTGATCTTTAGCGCGATCTACCCCTTCCTGATGCCTTGGTTGATGTGGGGTGGTACCATCTGGGGGCCATTGTCGGCGGCACTTGGATTTGTTGCCGGCTGGGCCGTCTACACCGTCGTCAGCAAGCAACAAAGCGAATTGCTCGGGATGATCGGTGGTGCAGTGGCTGCGTTGATCTGGTGGCTGTTTCTATCGAGCCACTTCGTTGGTGCCATGGATTCGATCCTGCCGATCGGTATCGAAGCCGTGCAAAGTCGTCAGTTCGGTGGTTTCATGCTGGCGATCCTGCTGGGTGTTGTCGCCATCGGTGTCTCGCTGCCGATCGGTATCGTGTTGGCGCTGGGCCGTCAGTCGGACCTTCTTATCGTCAAATACATGTGTGTGGGCTTTATCGAGTTCATTCGCGGCGTGCCGCTGATCACGCTACTGTTCGTGGCCTCGCTGCTGTTGAATCTGTTCCTGCCACCAGGCACCAATTTTGACATCATCCTGCGGGTGATGATCATGATGACCCTGTTCTCAGCCGCCTATATGGCCGAAGTGATCCGGGGTGGCCTGGCTGCATTGCCACGCGGTCAGTACGAGGGCGCCGACAGTTTGGGCCTGAACTACTGGCAGGCACAGCGACTGATCATCATGCCACAAGCCCTGAAAATCTCAATTCCGGGCATCGTGAGCACATTCATCGGGATCTTCAAGGATACGGTTCTGGTGTCGATCATCGGACTGTTCGACGTGCTTGGCCTAGCCAACGCGATCCGCGCTGATACCGCTTGGAACGGCATCTACTGGGAACTGTTCGCTTTTATCGGCGCGCTGTTCTTCGTCGTCTGCTTCTCCATGTCCCGTTATTCCATGTATCTGGAGCGCAAGCTTCAGACTGGCCATCGTTAAGGAGTTCAACACATGTCTGAACTTGCAATAGACCGCGAAATCGACCGATCCAAGATGCAGGTGAGCGACGAGGTCGCCATCGAAATCAACAACATGAACAAGTGGTATGGGTCTTTCCATGTGCTGCGCGACATCAATTTGACCGTCAATCAGGGCGAGAGGATTGTTATCGCGGGGCCGTCAGGGTCGGGTAAGTCCACCCTGATCCGTTGTCTGAACGCGCTGGAGGAACACCAGCAAGGCACGATCATGGTGGATGGGACGGAACTGTCGAATGACCTGAAAAACATCGACAAGATCCGGTCCGAGGTCGGGATGGTGTTCCAGCACTTCAACCTCTTCCCGCATCTGACCATTCTGGAAAACTGTACGCTGGCCCCCATCTGGGTGCGCAAGACGCCCAGGAAAGAGGCTGAAGAGCGTGCGATGCACTTCCTAGAGAAGGTGAAAATCCCAGAACAGGCCGACAAGTATCCTGGTCAGCTTTCGGGTGGTCAGCAGCAGCGTGTGGCGATTGCCCGTTCGCTCTGCATGATGCCGCGGATCATGTTGTTCGATGAACCTACATCGGCGCTGGACCCTGAGATGATCAAAGAGGTGCTCGACACTATGATCGAGCTGGCCGAAGAAGGCATGACCATGCTTTGTGTGACCCACGAGATGGGTTTTGCCCGTCAGGTCGCCAACCGTGTGATCTTTATGGATGCCGGTCAGATTGTGGAACAAAACGAACCAGAAGAGTTCTTCAACAACCCACAAAGCGAGCGGACCAAGCTGTTCCTGAGCCAGATTTTGGGTCACTGATCCCGATCGGAAGAACCATGAAAGGCGGGGTTTTTGCCCCGCCTTTTTTATTCCGGCAACTCGCGTGGAATGACGAACCCCAAGACATCCCCACTGTGCCACCGAAGCGCGGCCCAGGAGTTGATCTCGAACTGTATGACTGTTGTTGCGCAGGTCGGGTAGTCATCGAAACGGCCGTGATCTGGCGCCTGCCGCACAAGCTGTCTGGCGAATTCAGAGATCCCGGGGTTGTGGCCCAGCATCAGCACGGTTTGGCCAGAAGCCTGCGACAGGGCCCGCATCATGAGATCGGAACCGGCCAGATACAGCGAACGTTCGAACTGGATCAGATCAGCCTGCAGCCCCATTCGATCCCACGTCTCGCGGGTTCTGAGGGCGGTAGAGCTGAGCACCTCATTCGGTAGCCAGCCATTCCTGAGTAGCCAGCCGGACACAGCAGGTGCGGAGCAGCGTCCACGTTTGTTCAGTGGCCGATCATGATCGCTGAGCGTCTGCTCATCCCAACTGGATTTGGCATGGCGGGTCAGGATCAGGGTGCGAGTCATGACGGGTGAAAAGACCTCATGTGGTGGGCGGATTGTTCTGGGTCCCGCCCGGCCCCGGGGCTGAGAGGGCAGGCCAGGCGCGCAAGGCAGCCACCGGTCATGCAGGTTTGGCCCTGCTCTGTGCTCAGATGCCCGTGGCAGGCCTCAACGTCATAGAAGCTGTGGGTGTTCAGGGCCCCGACTGGGCAGGTCTGAGCGCAAGGGGCATCGCATGTAACACAGGGCGATGAGTTATGGGCACCGGGAATCTCGAATTCCTCATCAAAATGCAGCGCGCCGCGATACGAGATCATCATACCGACCGTGTCATGCACCAAGGCGCCAACAGGGCTGCTGAATGTACGCCCCGATTTCAGCGCCCAGTCGATAAACGGCACATAGGGTGGGCCACCGAATGGGAAATAGGCTTGCGCCCCCAAATTCCGCGCCATCTGATTGACGGCGCGGTGCGACCACCGGTCAACAGGGTCGGGACCTTGCCATTCGGGGGCTGATTTCAAAACAGGCCAGAACGTGGGCCCTGCACCTAGCAGGATCAGAGTGCCGCTGTCCAATTGCTTGGCATTAGCGCGCCCAGGATGCAACGCACCCATCACGATAAGCCCAACCTCAGCTGCCGCGCTGTCGACACGTTGATAAATGTTCGGAGAAGGTGCGGTTTGTTCTGTCATGTCACCTCCGTCGCTGTCGATCAATCGGGTCGGATCAGCGACCCAGCCCCGTGTTCGGTGAACAGTTCCAGTAGCACCGCATTGGGCGCGCGCCCATCCAGAATGACTACGGCCCGCACCCCACTATGTAGTGCGTCCAGCGCCGTTTCGGTCTTGGGGATCATTCCGCCTGCGATGGTCCCGTCCAGGGTCATCTCGCGGATCTGACCGGCTTTTAGCTCGGTCACGACCTCTCCGGCAGCGTTCTTGACGCCTGATACGTCGGTCAGCAACAGCAGACGGTCTGCCTTCAAGGCCGAGGCGATGGCACCGGCGGCGGTGTCACCGTTGACGTTGAACGTCTCACCCTCGCGCCCGGCGCCCAGAGGCGCAATTACCGGGATCACGTCATGCGTAAACAGATCGTGCAGGATTTCGGGTTTCATCTCGGAAGGAGAGCCAACAAACCCCAGCGAGGCATCGGTTTGATCACAGATCATCAGGTTGGCGTCCTTGCCCGACAGGCCAACCGCAGTCCCTCCCTGTCCGTTGATGGCCTGAACAATGCGTTTGTTCACGAGGCCCGAGAGCACCATCTCGACCACTTCGACAGTTGCCTTGTCCGTCACACGCTTACCGTTCACGAAACCGGATTGGATATCGAGCTTGTCCAGCATCGCGTTGATCATGGGACCGCCGCCATGTACCACAACCGGGTTGATGCCCACTTGGCGCATCAGAACCACGTCACGGGCAAAGCTTTCCATCGCTTCATCGCTGCCCATGGCGTGCCCGCCCAGCTTGATGACGACAATGGCCCCGTCATAGCGCTGCAGATAGGGCAGTGCGCTGTTCAATGTGGCGGCGGTGGCGATCCAATCCCGGTTCATATCTCTTGTCTTCATGGCTAAGGTCCCTCTGGCCCACCGTGTTAGGGCCTTTGAAAGGTGCTGCCAAGGGCCAAGCTATTCCAGATGCGTGATGATCGAGCGCAACGTTGGGATACCATCCCCTTTTTCGGACGACGTCAGCACGATTTCGGGGAAAGCGGCGGGGTGTTTTGACAGGGCCGAGCGGACCTGGTTCAGAACCTTTTCGCGTTCATTGGCCTTGACCTTGTCTGCCTTGGTCAGCACGCATTGAAAGGTTACGGCACTGGTGTCCAGCAGCTTCATGATCTCGGCATCAACAGGCTTTACCCCATGGCGCGCGTCAACCAGGACAAAGGCCCGGCGCAGGGTCTGTCGGCCACTGAGATATTGTTTCAGCAACCGCTGCCACTTTTCCACCACCTTAACCGGCGCATTGGCATAGCCATAGCCGGGAAGGTCGACCAGATATAGCTCTGGGCCCTGGGTGAAAAAGTTGATTTCCTGCGTCCGACCCGGCGTGTTCGACGCGCGCGCCAACCCCTTGGTTCCGGTCAGCGCATTGATCAAACTGGACTTGCCAACATTTGAACGGCCTGCGAAACAGACCTCAAGCCGGTCGGGGTCGGGCAGCCCGCTCATGGCGACAACGCCTTTGACGAACTCGGACGGGCCTGCAAACAGCTTGCGCCCGCGCTCCAACGAGAATTCATCGGGATCTTGGGCCAGAGGGAAGGGTAGGGTGCTCATAACGGTATCACCTTGTCACCGACCGAGATTAGCCCGCCGCGGACCACTTCGGTATAGATGCCGAAATCCTGATGGCCCCAGCTGTTCAGCGCGCCCAAAGTGTCGGCATCGCGGTCGCCGGTATCCGGGTTCGCAGTGGTCGCCAAACAGCGCACAATCCGCTCGCGGACGCGGAACACGGCCTCACCGATTTGCAACTCGCGGTCGAGCCAGTCGAATTCTTCCCATAGGGGCAGGCCATCGAACCAGATGTTACCGCGCCAGCGTTTGATTGACAGGTCTTGCCCCAGTTTTTGTTCAACCGCCCGGTGAGAGGCCATGTTGCACAGGCTGATTGACGGGAAATCGCTGTCTGTCATCCCACGCCCTGGTATCCGAACGATCCGGGCAGATGCCGCCCTGTCCGCGGGCATCAGCGGGCGCACCCAATCCAGAAACACTTCCTGTTCCCGATCTGGGTCAAAGGTTAGATCGGGGCGATTGGGGTGGGTCAGGGTCAGCAGATTCGCGTCCAGATTGGCGGAAATGGCCATCAGGTTTGGGGCTTTTGACCCTCGGCTGAAATTGACGCAGGGTACCCATTTCGTGCCATCGGCTTTTGACGCTTCGTGCGCAACTGCCCAAACGCGATCCCCGGGCATTGTCTGCCCGGGGGTCACTGTCACGTTCTGCACGGCTTCGTGGCCGTGGCTTTTCATAGGATGCCGCCAAATATGGGTGACTTTAGCCGTCATTTGTCATCCGTCTTAGCGGCGCGCTTGAAACCGGATTTGATGTTGCCAAATACATCCGGTTTATAACCCTGGCTGCGCATGATCAGATACTGTTGGGTAAAGGTGATCGTGTTGTTCGCGATCCAGTACACCACAAGGCCGCTGGCAAACCCACCGAGCATGAACATGAAGACCCAGGGCATCCAGGCAAAGATCATTGCCTGTGTCGCGTCTGTTGGTGCCGGGTTCAGCTTTTGCTGCAGCCACATCGAAATCCCCAGCAACAGTGGCAGGATGCCGATGAAGATCAGCGCCATAAGGGTGTCAGGTTGCGGCCCGGCCCAAGGCAGCCAGCCGAAGAAGTTCATGATTGACGTGGGATCCGGTGCGCTGAGGTCCTGAAACGGGCCAAACCACGGTGCTTGACGCAGTTCGATGGTGACAAAGATCACCTTATACAGCGAGAAGAAGATCGGGATCTGCATCAGGATCGGCAAACAGCCCGCGGCGGGGTTAACCTTTTCCTTCTTGTACAGTTCCATCATACCTTGCTGCATTTTCTGACGATCGTCACCAGCGGCCTCCTTCAGGGCCTCCATCTGCGGCTGCAGTTCCTTCATCTTCGCCATCGAGACATAGGACTTGAACGCGAGCGGGAACAAGATCGCCTTGATGATCAGGGTCAGGCCGATGATCGACCAGCCCATGTTGCCGATCTGGGCGTTAATGTTGTGCAGCAGCCAGAAGATCGGCTTGGTCAGGAAATAGAACCAGCCCCAGTCGATGCTGTCGATGAACTTTTGAACGCCTTCGGCCTGATATTCACGAATGGTTTCCCATTCTTTGGCACCGGCAAACAGCTGGGTTGTGACCTCTTCAGTAGCCCCAGGTGCGACAAGCAATGTCGGCAGTACAGTTTCCGTCTGATAGATCTTGCGACGGGCATCATATTTGGCTGCTGCCTTGAAGGTCGTGCCCTCAGCCGGGATCAGGGTGGTCATCCAATAGTGATCAGTAAAGCCGACCCAGCCACCGTCTTTGACCTGAAAGACCTCGGCTTGCGCCCGTTCGTTCGGATCAATGTCAAAGTCGCGCACATCGCCGTAGTCGATTTCATCCAGAACACCGTCGGCCATGACCATCACGCCTTCATGCAGGATGAAGAAATTCTTAAGTCCGGGCAGGTCGCCATCTTCGCCGATGCCATGGCGGGCGAGGATGCCATATGGCGCCATGCCGACCTCGGCTTGTGTGTTGTTTTCCACCGCTTGTGTGACTTCGAACATATAGTTCTCGTCCACCGAGATGGTACGGCGGAAGGTCAGGCCATTGCCATTCTCCCACTTCAACGTAACTGGAGCGTTCACCCCAAGTGTTTCACCACTTTCGACCATCCAGACCGTGTTCGGCCCGGGTACGTCCGTGCCGGTGACACCAGCGCCAGGCGCCCATCCGTAGAGCGCATAATATGCAGATTCAGATCCGACCGGAGAGAACAGTTCGACAATCGGTGCGTCGTCCTGGATCGAGACTTTATAATCCTTCAGGTACAATTCATCGATGCGGCCACCGGACAACGACAGGCTGCCCTCAAGGCGGGGCGTGTCGATCTTGATCCGCGCGGCCTCGGACCCGGGCAGCGTTTCTTCTGCTCTCGCCGTGGCTTCGCCTACGGTACCCGCGCTAGAGGCGCTGGGGGTCTGAACCTCATCGCTTTCGATGGCGCTGATTTCAGCCTGATCAGTAATGGTGGTTTGCTCGGGCGGTGGAAACAGCACGAACCAAACCAGGATCACGACAAAGCTGAGCGCGGTTGCGAGGATGAGATTCTTGTTCTGATCGTCCATCTGGGACAGCCACCTTAAGCAGTGAAACACACCCGGTGGGTTCAACAGAGTGCAGCCCCAAAGGTCAAGCGGATTCGCCCGCCTTATGGTTCCAGATTGGGCTTTTGTGGTGAAAACCTGCGATCAAGAACCCGCTTGCCGTCCAATCTTGGGAATGCCTTTGACTTTGTTCTGATGGGCCGAGATCCAATCCATGGTCTTTTCGAACGGCATGGGCTTGCCAATGCCAAAGCCTTGAACGTGGTCACAACCTAGCTGTGCCATCAACGCGTGCTCACCGGTGGTTTCAACACCCTCGGCGAGTGTTTCCACATTCAACCTTTCGGCCATAGTCAGAATTGCACTGACCAATTGTTGTTGCGATGCATCACTGTCCGCCTTGGCCACAAAAGTTCGGTCTATCTTGATCCGCGTCACATCAAACCGTTTGATCGAGGCGATCGAGGCATGTCCAGTGCCAAAATCATCCAGATCGATACAACAGCCAAGTGCTGCAAGGCTGGTCACGTTGCGGGTAATCACATCGTCCGGACGTCGCGAAAACACGGTTTCCAGAATTTCGACAGCCAGTCGGTCGGGCGTCAGGTCGTTTTGGTCCATTTCCCATTTCAATCGGTCCAGCAGAGCGGGGTCTCGTAGCTCGTCCGAAGAAAAGTTGATTCCGATTCGTGGGACGTGAATCCCGTTCCGGCCCCAGTCGCACATCGCGGAGAATGCATGATGCCGCATCGTCTGGCCAAGCCTCTCCATCAGCTCGGCCTGTTCGGCAAAAGGCAGAAATATCTGTGGGTTCAAGATGCCTTTTTGCGGGTGCTCCCAGCGGGCCAGGGCTTCAAACCCCGTAACCCGCCCTGTATCTGTGGAAACCTGAGGCTGAAACCAGGGGCGGATTTGTCCGTTGTCCAGCGCAGCCTCGAACTCTTTGCGAAGGTTGGCCCTGATATTGGATCTACGGCGGGTTTCGTTTGAAAAGGCGCGGATCGTTGAGGGCCCATTACGCTGAGCTTCGCATAGCGCAGCAGATGCGGCGTCAATCCAATTTTCAAACCCGGATCCGCGAACTGCGGATTGCAGGCAAAAACCGATTGAACACGAGACATAGGCAGTGGTGCTGTTTAGGGTGATCGGCTCTTCAACGGCGGATTGGATGCGGCCCGACATTTGAATACAGGCTTCGAGATCGAGATGCTGTGACGGGCGCAGGCCGATGGCTATTTTGCACTCGTCTAATCGTGTTGCAATATCGCCGGTTCGAATGACCGAGAAGATGCGGTCACAAAATTGGCTGGACAGATGGGTCGCGGCCGCATTTCCGTGCAGGTCAACAAATTCTGTGAACCCGTCTAAGGCTATGATCATACAAGCCGATCCCATGTTATTGTGATCGGTACGGTCAAAGAAGTTTTCAAGTTCGGCGGCAAACTTATCCGTTGGCGCGAGTCTTCCGTGATGGTGCAGTGGAGAGATGCGTGCAGTTTGCGTGCGTCTGACTGAGGCGAAGGCGACGATCAGCAACGGAAGGCTTAGTGCCACAACGACAAGCGCACGTTCTCCACCGATCCAGAAAGCCGCAAGCGAAATGGCGGGAGCAAAGGCCAGCACCGGCGGGCCACTCAGATACGTGGTGAGAGTATCGAGAAATTGATCAACGGAAACAGATTTCCTCATCGGTTCGTCTTCGCCTTTACCCTGAGCATCTTGCGCTCAGGTCAAACCGTAGAAAATCAGTCTGAGTCACTCGTTAACGCAGCTGTGGAATATCATCCGTTTTTTCAGTTTTTTCGCTCGAATTGATGGAAAGATTAACAAAATCAAACAATTTCGGGTCCAAAAGGTGCGAAGGGCGCGCATTGGTTAAGGCGCGGAACATCACTTGCCGCCGTCCGGGGCTGTTTTTTTCCCACTGATCGAGAATCTGTTTGACCTGTTGGCGTTGTAACCCGTCCTGGCTGCCGCACAGGTCACAAGGAATGATCGGGTAGTTCATCGCATTGGCAAATTTCTCGCAATCCGCCTCGGCGACATGGGCAAGGGGGCGAAAGACGAACAGGTCGCCTTCTTCGTTCACCAGCTTTGGCGGCATCGTTGCTAGACGGCCGCCGTGGAACAGGTTCATGAAAAACGTCTCAAGGATGTCGTCACGGTGATGACCCAGCACCACGGCCGAGCAGCCCTCTTCCCGCGCGATGCGGTACAGGTTGCCCCGGCGCAGGCGCGAACATAGCGCGCAAAAGGTGCGGCCTTGGGGAACCTTGTCCATGACGACCGAGTAAGTGTCCTGATATTCGATGCGGTGCGGTACACCCATGCGTTCCAGAAACTCGGGTAGGACGGTAGCGGGAAAACCCGGTTGGCCCTGATCCAGATTGCAAGCCAGCAGATCGACCGGTAGTAGGCCGCGCCATTTCAGCTCGTACAGAACCGCTAGCAAGGTATAGCTGTCCTTACCGCCTGACAGGCAGACCAACCAACGGGGTGGTTTGCCGTCTTTCTCATGCGCGGACGGGTCCACCATGCCATAGTGTTCGATGGCTTCGCGGGTGTGGCGCACGATGCGTTTGCGCAGCTTCTTGAATTCGGTGGTCGAAGGCGCGCCGGCAAACAGCGGATGGATATCGTCAGCTTCGTCAAACATGCGCTGCCCCTACAGCAGATGGCGTATCCGGGCAAGTGTGCGGGTCAGCCCAACCGCGCAAGCAGGGCACCAGTGTCCAGCCCGGACACCGAACCGGGGATGCGGCCATTGTTACATGTCAGCCGAGACGCCACAAATCCATCAGCGACCGGCTCGGGCGCTTGGCGTATCAGTTGAGAGGCCGTCAGCAGCAAGGCAGTGCGCTCCGCAAACCAGCGCGCCTCGGCTTCGGGTGGGATATTGGTCCAGCGGGCGCGGTGGTCCCTCAGCGCCGCATCATAGTGGCGGTTCACTCCGGTTGCCGCCTCAAGCTCGGCCTGCAGGACCTGGGCGGCCAAGGGGTCGCGCGCCAGGGTGCGCAGGATATCCAGACAGATCACATTGCCCGAACCTTCCCAGATGCCGTTCAAAGGGGCTTCACGGTAGAGCAGGGGCAGGGGGGTGTCCTCGACATAGCCCATGCCGCCCAACACCTCCATGGCTTCGACCACGACGGCTGGACAGCGTTTGTTGTTGAGGAATTTGGCGAGTGCAACAGCGATGCGGGAAAAGGCTTTATCCTCGGGTGTATGACCGTCAAAAGCCTGCGCCACACGCATTCCCAGTGTCAGCGCCCCCTCCCAGTCCAGCACGAGATCGGCCAGAACGATGCGCATCAGGGGTTGGTCAATCAACCGGCGCTGAAAGGCGCTGCGATGGCTGACCCAGTAATGCGCTTCGCTGAGGGCCGCCCGCATCAGACCTGCCGGGGCCATTGCAGTGTCGAGCCGTGTGTGATGCACCATCTCCAGGATTGTGCGCACACCCGCGCCCTCATCGCCAAGCTGATAGGCCAGCGCATCATGGTATTCAATCTCGGCCGAGGCGTTGGACCGATTGCCCAGCTTGTTCTTCAGCCGCATCAGGTGGATTGCGTTGCGTTCGTCGTCCAGCCAGCGGGGCACAAGGAAACAGGTCAGACCGCCGGGGGTCTGGGCAAGTGTCAGGAAACCGTCGGACATCGGGGCCGAGCAGAACCATTTATGCCCGCGCAACCGCCAGTGATCTCCGTCGCGTGTGGCCGTCGTGGTATTGGCGCGAATGTCCGAGCCGCCCTGTTTCTCAGTCATCGCCATACCCAGCGTGGCGCTTTTTTTGGAGGCGATAGGAGCGATAGAGGAATCGTGGTTCCATTCTGTCAATCTGGGAACCCAGATCGAGGCAATCTCTTCATTCGCCGCAAGTGCTGGAACGGCGGCGTAAGTCATGGTCAGCGGGCAGCAATGTCCGGGTTCGACCTGACTGGCAAGGTAGACCATGGCGGCGTGGGTTGCGTGACCATTCGGTAGGTCAGACCAGGCAACGGCTGCGTATCCGGATGATTGACTGAGTTGCATCAGGTGATGGTATGAATGAGTGAAACGCACTTCATCCAGGCGGCGTCCACCTTGGTCAAACAGAACAAGTTCTGGGGAGTGGAAATTGGCCTCGCGCGCCATGTCTCTCACTGCAGCACGCCCAAGGTCTGCACCATAGTTGCGAAGAATAGAGCTTCGCGCGCCTGCCACATTTTGCAGTACTGGGTCAGAGGCCCAAAGGTCTAAATCTGCTCGCACAGGCGGCTGGTTCAGAACGTCATGCGTGGATAGGGAATGGCGCGCGTCAGATGTCATCTGGCCCTCGAATTGAACAGCACAACTGTTCAGCGAAGGTGCGCTCCGGTCAAGTCCGACGACGGGTCAGGAGTGATCTTCACGGTCCGGAACCGGATCATACCCGTCACCACCCAAAGGGTGGCAGCGTCCGATCCGTCGCGCGGCCAGCCATGTGCCTTTGATGGCACCGTGTTTTTCCAGTGCCTCCAACGCATAGGCCGAGCATGTAGGCTGATAGCGGCAGTTGAACCCGACCCAAGGGCTGAACAGCAACCGGTACGCCCGAATGGGTAAGGCAAGGATATGCGAGAGCAATGTCATTTTCGCGCAGCATGCACTTTACGCAGAGCATAGCGCAAATCATCCAGCAGCGCCGCATAGGGGCGTCCGTCTGTGACATCGGCGCGACCGATCAGCACGTAATCCCAGCCGTCCTGCCCCTTCTCAGGCAGTACCGCGCGCGCAGCTTCGCGCAGGCGTCGCTTGGCCCGGTTGCGAGCCACGGCATTGCCGACCTTTTTGGAACAGGTGAAGCCGACGCGAATCCCGTCCGCCTCGCCCTCGGCGCGTTTGCGCGCCTGCACCATCATTGATGATGTGCCCTGCCGACGCGCACGCGCAGCGTTCAGGAATTCGGATCGTTTCCTGAGAATGGTCAAAGTTTCGGATGCGCAAACGGACGCCGCCGGGGGCGTATCCCCAGGTTGGTTCTTACCATCCTCAGGGGCCTCCGGCGGCGTCATGTTCATAACCTGATCGGTGAGCGGTTTATGCGCTCAGCGACTTGCGGCCACGTGCGCGGCGCGAGTTCAGGATCTTGCGGCCGGCCTTGGTGGCCATGCGCGCGCGGAAACCGTGGCGGCGTTTGCGAACCAGGTTCGAAGGCTGATAGGTGCGTTTCATCGCTCCGTCTCCAATCTATTCGGTCGGGTGCAGCGCGGATTCGCCTGCCCGTGGTGTTCGAAGCCCGTCCTCTACTGCCAAGCGGGGGGTAAGTCAAACCCCTTGGTGGGGGTTTTGCAGCCTTTTGCAACAATTCTATAATCCCGCGCGTTAAAAGATTTCAAAAATACGGATTTTAGGCACAAAACCCTCACATTCACTGTCGAAAAGATCAAGGCAGCGTGAGGCCCCTGTTGCCCGGGCGCGTGACGTCGCATGTTGAGGCCGGAATGAGACGCACAAAACCGGACACCATTATGAGCGATACAACTCAGGCCCCGCGCAGCGGGCTTGCGCGACATATTCCTTTGCTGGTGATTCTTGCCGTAGCCGCTGTGGGTTACTTTACACTGGGTGAATACCTGACTTTTGAAACCCTGCGCGACAACCGAGAGGCCCTTTTGGGTTGGCGTGATGCCAATTACTGGGCAATGGCAGGTGCGTTCATAGCGATTTACATTGCCATCGTTGCGTTCTCGCTGCCCGGCGCTGCGGTGGCATCGATGACCGGAGGGTTCCTGTTTGGCCTTTTCGCAGGCACGGTCTTCAACATTTTTGCAGCAACCATCGGCGCCTCGGTGATCTTTCTGGCGGCGCGCTGGGGGTTGGGGGCGTCCTTGACGGCGCGTCTTGAGGCCTCGGAAGGCACGATCAAAAAGCTGAAGGACGGCCTGCGCGAGAATGAGATCTCGGTCCTGTTCCTGCTGCGCCTTGTCCCGGTGGTTCCGTTCTTTGTGGCCAATCTGGTGCCGGCGCTGGTGGGGGTGAAGTTCCGCAACTTTCTGTTCACCACGGCGCTGGGCATCATTCCCGGTGGCATCGTTTATACTTGGATCGGCGTCGGACTGGGCGGTGTATTTGACCGAGGTGAAACGCCGGATGTCTCACTGCTGTGGGAGCCGTTTGTCATCGGCCCCATCATCGGCTTGTGTGTGCTGGCGGCTCTGCCCATTCTGATCAAAACGCTGCGCGGCCAAAAGGACAGCTGATCATGCAAGAACTGAAATCCGATATCCTGGTGATCGGGGCCGGGTCAGGTGGGCTGTCGGTCGCCGCGGGGGCGAGCCAGATGGGTGCGGATGTGATCCTGCTGGAAGGTCACAAGATGGGCGGGGATTGTCTGAATTTCGGCTGCGTCCCGTCCAAGGCACTGATTGCCAGCGGCAAGGCCGCCTATTGGCAGGCGCATGCCTCGGCGCTGGGTGTGGCGGATGTGGTGCCACAGGTGGATTACGCCGCCGCCAAAGATCACGTGCATGATGTGATTGCGCAGATCGAGCCGATGGACAGCCAAGAGCGGTTCGAAAGCTTTGGTGTCAAGGTGATCCGGGAATATGGCAGCTTTGTCTCTCCGACACAGGTTCAGGCGGGGGATCACCTGATCACCGCGCGGCGGGTTGTGATTGCAACAGGTTCATCCCCCTTGGTCCCGCCGATACCCGGTTTGGACAAGGTGCCGTATTATACCAACGAGACCGTCTTCGACTTGCGCGACAAGCCCGATCATCTGCTGATCATCGGCGGCGGCCCCATCGGTATGGAGATGGCGCAGGCGCATATTCGGCTCGGTTGCAAGGTCACAGTCATCGAAGGGCAAAAGGCGCTGGGCAAGGATGACCCCGAGGCGGCAGAGGTCGTGCTGGACAGTTTGCGCGCCGAGGGCGTTGCGATCCATGAACAGGCGATGGTGGCACAGATTCGCGGCTCCGATGGCGCGGTTGAAGTGGTGACCGAGAACGGCGAGATCTTCTCGGGCACGCATCTGCTGTTGGCTGCGGGGCGAAAGGCCAATACCGACCGCCTCAACCTTGCCGCTGCCGGGATCGAGCCCATCCGAACCGGCATCAAGGTCGACGACACCCTGCGCACCACGAACCGCAGGGTCTATGCGATCGGAGATGTCGCGGGTGGGCTGCAATTCACTCATGTGGCGGGCTATCACGCGGGGATTATCATTCGTTCGGCGCTGTTTGGGCTGCCCTCCAAGGCGAAAACCGCACATATCCCCTGGGCGACCTACACCGACCCCGAGCTGGCGCAGGTTGGCCTGACCGAGGTGCAGGCGCGCGCCGAGCATGGCGATAAGATGGAAATTGCGCGGTTTGACTATCACCACAACGACCGCGCCATTTCCGAGCGTAAAACGAATGGTTTCATCAAGGTCATGGTCGTCAAAGGCCGACCTGTGGGTGCCACAATTGTTGGCCATCAGGCGGGTGAGCTGATCAACTTGTGGTCGCTGGCGCTGGCCAATAATCTGAAGATGGGGCAGGTTGCCGCCATGGTTTCGCCCTATCCGACGATTGGAGAGCTTAACAAACGGGTGGCGGGCGCTTATTTCTCTCCAAGGCTGTTTGAGAATCAAACGGTTAAACGCGTAGTCAGGTTCGTCCAGCGCTGGATGCCCTGACCTGGAAGGGAGAGCAATGTGAACTCGCTGTCAGGCCGATTTCTGATCCTGACGACGGTCTTCGTGATGTTGGCCGAGGTTCTGATTTTTGTCCCTTCGATTGCGCGATTCCGCGAAGATTTCCTGCTGAACCGGCTGGAGCGCGCTCAGATCGCATCGCTCGCTTTGTTGGCCGATGATATGCTGGCCGAGGACCTTGAGGCTGAACTGCTGGCCAATGCGGGCGTCTATAACGTGGTTCTGCGGCGAGACGAGATGCGCCAGTTGATGCTGTCCTCTCCTATTCCAGGGCAGATCAGCAAGACCTATGACCTGCGTGACGCGCGACCATGGGTTTTGATCCGGGATGCTGTCGTGCGGTTGTTCACGCCGGAAAATGAAGTCATCCGGGTAATTGGCGAGCCTGTGAAAGGCGCAGGTCTGCTGATTGAGGTGACGACTGACAGCATGCCTTTGCGTATGGCGATGACGGATTATGGGTTACGCATTCTGGGCCTGTCATTTGTGATTTCGATCATCACGGCTTTTTTCCTGTTTCTTGCGGTTCGGGTGGTTCTGGTAAAGCCCATCAAAAGCGTTGTCGGATATATGCAGCGCTATGCCAGCGCCCCCGAAGATGCCCGTGGAATCATCTCACCGGATTCCAAAGTGACCGAGCTGCGCGAGGCCGAAGAGGCGCTGAAACAGTTGCAAACCGAACTGACCCAGGCCCTGAAACAGCGCGAGCGTCTGGCGCAGCTGGGCGGGGCTGTGGCCAAGGTAAGCCACGATCTGCGCAACATTCTGACCTCGGCCCAGCTGTTTACCGACCGGATCGAATCCAGCGAAGACCCGTTGGTGCGTCGCATGGCCCCTAAGCTGGTGAACTCGATCACCCGAGCGGTAACCCTGTGCGAAAGCACATTGGCATTTGGCCGCGCTGAAGAACCTGCACCGTCGCTTACTTTGATTCCGCTCCGCATTGTGGCCGAGGATGTGGTTGCTAGCGAGAAACTTGCCGTTGCCGATGCCTGTGTCGAGATCATCAATGATGTGCCGGAAGAGTTGGTCGTACGAGCTGATCCTGAACAGATTTTCCGTGTCATGATGAACCTCGTTCGAAATGCTCGTCAGGCGCTGGTTGCATCAGGAAAGCCCGGTCGGATCACCCTGTCCGGGCAAGAGCAGGACGCCAACTGGTGTATTCAGATCAGCGACACAGGGCCGGGCCTGCCGGCCAAAGCGCGTGAAAATCTGTTCACACCCTTTCAGGGTGGCGTCCGCAAAGGCGGGTCGGGTCTGGGCTTGGCGATCTCACAGGAACTGTTGCGGGGCCATGGGGGTGACCTTGTTCTGACCGAGACAGGGTCAACAGGTACCACCTTTGAAATTCGCCTCCCGCGGGGCGATGGGGCTTTTTGAATTATTTTTACAGAATCAACTTGCACGTCCCGAATACCGGGTCTACATAGCGCCTCACCAACGCGGACCGATAGCTCAGCTGGATAGAGTACTTGACTACGAATCAAGGGGTCGGGGGTTCGAATCCTCCTCGGTCCGCCACTTGGCCTCCCAACATATTGAAGTTGTTGTGAGAAAATTGCAGGTGCGTCGCATACCTGCCAAAGTACCAACCAAAGAAAACGCCCTTAACAAGCAACACGGCGACGCATAAGATTTTGCAGTGCATCTGCCTTTTGCTGATCCCCGCGCATAACGCAATGGATCAATGCACGTCCCCAAAGCGAAGTTTCGAACTCATCGCAGATGGTCTTTATCCGGCTAATTAGGCCAAAGTCGACAATACAGGATTCGTTGTTGTCGCTTCTGGGGGTACGGCCATAGTTATCAAGACCGGCGCTTAGGATTTTATCGTCGCGGCGCAAAGCGCAAATCATTAGCCCGAATGTTGCGAAATTCTCGCCATCAAGCTCTTTGACTAGTTCAGTGAATTCCTCCTTGCGATTGGGAGTCATGATGTCACCTTGCGTAGGTTCACGCTGTCCAGTCTGTTCTCCAGGGTATCAGCCATTTCAGCCATAACTTTCAAAATGGTTGTCACACCCCCAGCATGGACTCCTTCGTTGTCCAGCACAGAGGCAGTCTCGATCAGACTAGACAGGTCGGTTGCTATGCGCTGGCAGTCATCAAGGTATGTGAACAAATCTTCTGTTTTCGCGCTAGCGCGTTCATTGGTCATTGCTATGCTCTCCAAATGTGATAATGTTCTAAAAAGAACATAGGACTGTGTTCTAATTAGAACAAGAGAAAAATGGCGACAGCGGATCAGATCAGAGCAGCACGAGCACTCTTAGGGTTATCGCAAACACAAATTGCAAACGCGGCAGGGGTGTCCAGCATGACTGTAAAGCGGGCAGAGGGATCAGGAAGCCCATACCCTGCAGACAAGGCGGTTCAGGCAATCCGTGCTGCCCTCGAAGCGGCCGGTGTGGAATTCATAGCTGAGAATGGCGGCGGTGCCGGGGTGAGGTTGAAGAAATGATTGAAGCCATCGACACCATCATAGAATCGAACTTTGTTCGAGCGGTAATACTACTTGTCGTTGGCGTGTTGGTTCAGCGATTTCTTACCGCAAAGGGAAAACTCGTTTGGGGTCTTTCACATGCACACTACTATCAAATGCCTCGGCTCGATAACGATGGAAGCTTTCCTGTTAAAACTCAACAAATTTGGTTTCAAAATCTTGGCCGTGCAGCGGTGAATGACATGGAAATTGTCTTGAACTGGAAGCCTCAGCACTTGGAAATTTGGGGGCCGCGTCACTACGAAGTCGGCAACCTGCCTGACGGGCGTTACACCTTAAGGTTCCCAAACTTGGCGGGTCGAGAGTTTTTCACACTGTCCATGATTGACACTTTTTCAGACTTACCTAGCGTTATAAGCGTCAGATCTGCGGATGGGCTTGGGAAGCAAATCGAAATGGGCCCGCAACGTTTGTTTCCGAGATGGGTATTATTTTTGTTCACTACCGCAGCGATTGTTGGGGCGACAACAGTAGCACTTTTGTTGGTTCAGGGAGCTCTAAGTATCCCCGATCTAGCAACCTTAGTGACTGATACAAGGGCTGTTAAACCAACACCGTAAGTCACCCCCAACCGGACTTTTCGTCAAAGGATAAAAGGGGGCCGCGCCTTGTCGGGGTTTACCCACTCGCCGACTAATGGGGTTGCTTTAGCGGGCACTTGAAGCCGCAGGCGCAACCAAACCTATCCAGGTGCGGAAAGTATCAAGAGGTCTGCTGCGTCCTGAAAGTATCGTTCCAGGCTTTCCGCTTCATGTAGCGTTACCGCGCCAACCTGAAAGTCTCGGGCCATAATTGCGATTTGTTCAGCACAGGCCGCAGCCTCTTTGCACTTCTCAATCGCCTCACCCATCGTTGTTACCTTTGACAGATCAAGCTCAAGGTATTCGGCAACATCCTCTCGAACGTGAACCAAAGATTCCATGCACTCCTCAACAATGCGCTCGTGAAAGGGAGTCATACTGGAATCCCTCGCCTGCGCGCCAGAGCAACGGATGCCACGGCGCGCTTATCTACGGTTGGACCGTATTCCTCCAAAGCGCGGCGGATCTCATCGCCAACACCGGCTTGCGCGCCTCTGGCGTCAATGGACCAGTTGTTTACCGTTCCACCACCGCCCGACAGCATACGGTCCGTTCTTGCGGCATTCATAACTTGTGATCCACGTGGCAGATTTACGAGTTCCGGGCCTTGTTCGCCCACCATCGCGAGACCGCCTTTGGAATAGGTTGTACCAGCAGCGTGGGCAGGAATGCCTAGCAGGCCCGTCAACAGGCCGCCCTCACCGCCCAAAAGACCCGAGATAGCAGACTGCAGAAGCACACTAGCAAGTTGCTGTAGAAGACCGGCTAGCGCGTCCTCAACGCTGGAAGCGCCCGTGATGATTGAGGCAAAGGTGTTTGCGAATGATTGCTCAAGCGTTTGGGCTGCTGCGCTGATCCCGCTTACACCGTCCTGAAGTGCGCCCAATGCCCGATCGCGCACCTCCTCGGTTACGATCTCGGGGAACTGCTTATGCAGATCGTTGATGCGCTGCACCTCGGCGGCGTATTTCTCTGCCTCTGTACGAGTGTTTTGGAAAAGCGCCTGCGCCTCGTTTAGACCATCAGGAAGGCGGGCAGATGATCGTGTTGCTTTCTTGGGTTTCGACTCACGGACCGGCGGCAATTCAATTCCACCATCAGGCCCGAAAACGCCTGGCAGCATAGTCGTGGCAGCAGTCGTTACATTAGCCAGCTCTGCAGAGGCGTCTTGTGAGACCTTCAAGGCCCGCGACATGGTCGCGAAAGCATGGGCAGCAGATTGGGCGATATTGACGAAAGCACTGTCCAGCCGTGCGCCTTCTTCCACAGCAGATGAAAGGGCAAGAGAAATCTGTCGTACAGCCTCTGCCGCTTCCTCTGGGCCTTTGGCATTGCGCATTGCGTCCAAGGCATCGGTGATCCGGTAGACCTGTGCGGCGGTCAGCCCGAATTCTTCATGAAGCCGGTTGAAGGTTTCATTCATCTCCGCTTCAAGCGCCGCAAGTTCTGAGGGCAGTAGGTCAGAGAAACCATCTGATAGATCGTCCTGCGCCCGCAAAAACTCTCGCCGTGCATCTGCAAAGCTGCGCAAGTCGGTTTCCAGTTCGGCCAATTCATCGCCCGCAGCCATGACCGCCTCTTGTACAGAGTTCATGGCGCGCTGCTGATTGACTTGCACCAACGCAAGGTAGACCTCACGAACCGCAGCGGCGTTTTCGCCATAGGTCTGCCGCAGCTCGTCCATCGTCATCATGCCGATTTTTGCGGTGGCTTCCATATCGCCAAGCGCCTTGTCCATGTCGGTCACAATGTCAGAAAGGTCTCGCCCCTCTTTGCCCATAGCAAGAAATGCCGCTGCGACAGGCAGCCCCAATGCCGCGACAGTTCCAAGCAATGGACCAACTAGACCCAGTGCACCGCCAAGCGCGCCAAATCCACCGAACAACTGCGGCAACTGCTGGCCAAGGGCTCGACTTGCACTTGTGCCGCTGCCCATCTGGACTGCGATATCCCCGATCTGGTTGGCTGTGTTTTGCAGTACAAATCGGCCACGCCCGGAAATGTTGGTAAGACGCTGTAAACCAGTTGCCGCGCGGTTTGCATTGGCAGCGATGTTCTTTCCGCTGCGCTTCCACGCATCCTCGGCACCTTGAGCACCAGATACGGCGGCCTTGCGCCCCGCCTCCATCTGGCGCTCAAACTTCCGTAGGCTGGCCTCGATGCGAACAACAAGCGCGTCGTTCAGTTCTTGTGCCATTTCAGATGTCCTCCATGAATTGTGCAAACGGACAATCCGCATCTGGATCAGCCGGTGTCGGTGTCACATTGGAGCGGGTCACCGGGGTTCCACCAAGGCTTGATAGCTGCTGACGATGTTCGCGTATCAGTGAAGCGGTAACACTGTCACCCGCAGCTTGTATCTGCGCACGCGTCACACAAGCGAGTTCAACCATTGCTCTGTCCGACCGAGCGAGCCAAGGCAGTTCTACCCTGAATACTTCCCAGATTCTGATCTGGAGTGGATCAAAGTAATCAGGTGGATTGCCTAGCGGACCGCCACCATCGGGTTCACTCCGCTTTTTGAACCGATCCGGATGCTTTTTGTCCGCGCCGGTCAGCTTTGCTTTCGACAAGGGTGTTCTGTTGCGTGCCATCTGCTTGCCTCGTTGAATTTCTGAATTGGGGATGTGTGAAGAAGACTGAGCCGCCGGTTTCTAGATTGACGGCTCTAAAGATTTGCACACCCCCCGGGTAGTTCGGGCACCGCGCGATAGATGGTCGCCGTGCCCTGTCGCGGTTTTCCCACTCACGACTGACGGGGGCGCTTTGAGGGATGAAATCAAAACAACCTCGAGCGCGCCCAACTCATTAGCCCTGAACACCTGTGATAGTGTGGAACGCTGCCTCATGCTGTGCCGCGATATCCGCCCGCATGTGCGCAATCAGGCCATATTGGTGATAGTCGGCGAAGCGTTCTTTCAGGACTTCCACGCGGATATCTGAGCGCATGCCGATCATCAGGTGAGCGAAGTTACCCAAGAAGATGGTTGACTCATCAGAACCCGCACCGCCATCTGTGGGGATTGCAGTCGTTGTCAGCATGCGGATATCCGACACCGCCTTAGGTGCCATCAGCGGCTGCCCTGTGGTATCAGTCAGACCGTTCAAGGTCCCTTCATCACGCGGGTGCATGATGATTGCTGAGACAGGGCCGGCGTTGGCGCTGAGAATGCCGGTTCGAGCCGACACAAACGGCGCGTAATTGGATAGGGCCGCGCCGTGTGCCGTGGTACCGATGCCCGACATGTTGGCTACACCTTCCGGCTCCGGTGCTGTGCCGCTGCCCATCAGGGCCACACGGTCAAGTTCCTTTGCCAGGGCGATGGACAAAATGCGCGGCAACTCAGTGTCGATGTTCAGAGTGTCTTGTAGCAGTTCCCGAGAGATCTTGGTCATGACCGCCAAGGATTTGGGAACCAGTTGCACGTTGGTGAATGTCGGTTCTGACTCGGCAATCACCGCGTTTTCAACCCGCCACGCCGGGACCGGGTCGCTTGCCAGTTTAGCGATGTTGTTATTGTCGCTACCAAGAGGAACTGTGCGCGCGCCTGCGGCTACAGCGACCGAGTTCGCCCGAAGCAAGTCAATCAACTGTGCCGACAGCATGGTCGGTACGGTATAGCCGCCTGCGCTGTCGGTGCCCTCTGCCAAAGCGCGCTTTTCGGTTTCAGTCTTGGCGCCACGAACCATTGCCCCCAGATATTGCCCAAGGGTTAGGTTGTGCTTTTCCGGATCCTTGGCTTGTGCCCAGGCCGTCATGCGCTCTTCGGGTTTCAAGTCAAAGTCTGCATCGCGCGCGTCGTTGTTTGTGCTGTCGCCGGAAACCGTATGATTAACACCACGGGGGCGACGGTCATCGCCATCTTCGGCCCGTAACTCTTTGGCTTCCTCGATCTGTTCACGCAGCTCATCGGCCTCGGCCAACAGAACGTCAAATTCGCGTTCGATCTTACGCGCCTCGCTGTTCGTTGTCTTGTCGGTGATTTTATTGGACAAGGCGCGGGCCTCCTTGACCTTTGCCCGGTGCGCAGCTCTCAATTCCTCAAGGGACATATCTTTTTCCTTCCATTTGGGCGTAAAGAAGCAACGCCCGGTTTCGGGTCGCTACCTCTTCAGCCTTGACGGAAGGTTTGGTTGCCGATCGGCTAACCTGGCGAGCGTTCTTTCAGCATCGCCGCAATCGCGTATGGTGAACGTATCATGAACAAATGCCACGTTCAAGCCCGCCCACAGGGTTGGTGGCGTTTTTGTTCTTCTCGCAACAGGTGCTGAATCGCCTTTTCCAGTTCAGGGAATCCGCGCACCTCGGCAAAGAGGTGAAGGCTTGCTCTCAACATGGCGTAGCTGAACATGTGAATGTTTCCGCCGAACTGCTCCATTGTCGAAATGGCCTGTTCCAGCGTCGCCATCGAACGCTCGGCCTCGACTTGGAATTGCTGCTCGTTCTCGGTCGTCATTGCTCGATTTCCTTTGCTACTGAAAGTTGGATTGATTGTTGCAGGTTGAGGATCGTCCACCCCCGCAGTCTGGGGCGCGCTTGTGCCTTTTGGGGGCACCGCGCTTCCAGTCTGCTCTGCGCTTAGTTCAGCCATGTCTTTGTCCCATACCCCTGGTAGTTAAGGATGTGCCCTTAGAGGGAACGTCGGAGGGGTCGATTAGGGGCTGTTCGTGCCCTTTTAGGGAACGTCCTGTGCCCTTAGAGGGAACGTGGTTATTCTGTTCGTGCCCTTTTAGGGAACGTGTCATGCCCTTAGAGGGCACAGGGTTTTGAATCCCATTCTTGCCCTCGGGGTTGTTCGTTCTGACCTCAACAACCGGAAAATCAGCGCCCTTACGCCACTTCAGGTACAGCGCCCTTGGCCTGTCATTGGGTAGGCAGGTGATTTCGGTCAGTTCGATTTGATGTGTCCGAGCATGGCCCGCTAACCCGAGGTTTGCGGGGCGCGTGACCACGATCCACCCCTTACGTTGCAGATCATGAGAAGCCCGCATTGCTGTTTTGACATTGCACCCGGCCCGGTTTGCGATTTGGCGTAGGGACAATTCAATCTTGCCGTTGTTGTTCCTCTGAGGGCCTTTCCACTCAAGCTTGAGCCAGGGATAGATTGCTTGCGCTGGCAGAGAGAGCGCCCGCCAAGCGGGACACTCCATGTGTTGCCGGATCAACTTCGTCCAGTGTTCGTTGCCTTCACGCGTCCTGGTCATGATTTCCCCGGTTTCTTGTGGGCCTGTTTGTGATGCTTGCGGCAAAGCCATTGCACCAGAAGTGGCCGGTCATAATCGTGGTGGTGGGCTTCGGTTTTTTCTTCGCCGCAGATCTCGCAGGGTTTGCGATGGATCAGACCGCGTCGCAGTGCCGAAGCCGTCGCAACGTGCGCCCACACTTTCTTGGGATTGCGCAGTCGCCACCGTTCCTGCCGGGTCAGTTTTCGCTTTTCGGCCATCATTCAGCCTCCCCATATCAGGAGGGCCAACGCGCTGGCTTGGGCCTCAGTAAGCCCGTGAAGGCGCATTAGAAGTTTGACTTGAAGTTTCTGCATTGCTTTTGCCTCAAAGGTTTGCCTTTGACGGCGCAGAGTGGTAATTTCCGTATCAGAGAAGCCCGCAAAGCCTCTAAATTCGAAACCCCGCCCGCGACCGCCGCTGGTGGGGTTTTTTATGCTGCTGCACCTTCGGCTTGAGACTGTTCCCAAGCTTCCAGTTCAGACAATTTCCAACGCGCGCAGCCAGGTGTCAGCCGTACTACACGGGGGAAATCAGGCTGCTCACGATGCCAGCGCCAGACAGTAGGGCGGGCGATGTTGTATCGTTTCGCAACGTCTATGTCAGAAAGGTAAGTGGTGGTCATGTTGGCACCTGATTGTTACTGGTGCCATTCAAATAAAGGGCTAAAACCGTTGACCTCAAAGGTATTAAAACTGAGTTGGTTTTAATCCCTCAAGGCAAGTCTTTGCCGATATAGCTTCTCATATCGGTTCGACCGGCTTTCTTCTGTCCCGTGACCTTTCTCGCTGCTTGCAACATCTGACGCTGCTTGGGGAATCGACAGGCCGCCTGCGGTTAACAACCTCATGCGATCCAACTGCTCAACCACATTCCGCCACGGCGGCGTGACACCGGGTCGGCCTTTCGGTTTCTTTGCTTTTTCGAGGCAAACCAGAAAGTGCCAGATTTCGCGAGGTGTCTTGTCTTCGAACTCTCCGTCTTCATAAAGCTTCTGGAAGCGCGCGCGCTGCTCGGGGTTTGGGCTTTTCATACCCTGCAATAAGTTCGTAAATGGCGAAAATTCTCCGGCTTCAAAACGTGCTATCAACTCCTTTCGCGTAGATGAAATTGGCGGCAAAAGTGTCTTAAGGCGTTCCCGCTCTTCGAAATAACTACCTGTTATTTTCAGACTATCTATTTTCTGCAGCGCATTGCGGATTGCCTCAATGTCTTTTCTCTCTCTGTCTAGGGTTGGCTCGCCATAGTCCCAAGCCATTGCCTCAATGTCGATCTCATCTAAAGCCGCAATCCGGTACTCAACCAAAGAAAGGTGTTCACTGTACCTCAATTCAGCGCTCATCTCCCGGCCTCCATCGGCACCACCTTGTCTCCGATTTCATCGCGCAAAAAGCGCCCCCATGCTGCCATCATTCCGCGCCGTTTTTCTATCATGTCGCCCCGCCGATAGGCGCGCTCAACTTCTGATCCAACCGAGTGCGCAAGCGCAATTTCTGCCATGTCACTCGGGTATTCTGTCCTTTCCGCTGCCCAATCCCGGAACGTGCTGCGCAGGCCGTGGGGAACCGCAGGACGACCGGAGCGCCTGTCTAGGTACTTGTCAGGCTTTGCAGCGTGTATCCGCTTCATGCAGGCTGACAACGCGGCGTCTGAAAGCATCCCGCCACGTGCGGCGGGAAACACAAACTCGCTGCCTCCCATTCGGTCGAGATTGCGCAGCAGATCTACCGCCTCGCGGGTTAAAGGAACCCGATGTTCGTTGCGCATCTTCATTCGCGCTGCAGGCACGATCCACAGGGCTTGGTCTAAGTCGAACTCGGACCAAACCGCCCCACGTATTTCACCGGACCTGGTGGAAGTCATTGCCATGAATTCAAGTGCCCGAGTTGCGAAGCCGGAACGCGACTGAACGTCTCTGAACCAATCGGCGACATCATCAATAACAAGGGCAGGGTGATGTTCTACCTTTGCCACTTTGGAAGGCTTCGGCAGAACGGCGTCTAAGTTGTTCTTCCACCTTGCCGGATTATCCCCGGTGCGATGCCCTGCAACCGTTGCCCAAGCCAAAACGGCCTCAACTCTTCCGCGCAACCGAGCGGCGGTTTCATTCTTGGTCAGCCAAATCGGCTCAAGTATTCGCTGAACGTCTGGAACTTGGATATCTGCCACCAGCATTTTCCCCACAGCGGGAACCGCGTATTTGTCCAGTGTCGCGCGCCACTGCTTCTTGTGCTTCTGGTTCTCAAACTCTTCCAGCTTGCCGACCAGAAACTTTTCCATTGCCTGAGAGAATGTCATGCCGCGTTTCTGTGCCGCTATCAGTGCCGCTCTGTTGGCCTTGCGATGCTCTACCGGGTCGATGCCATCCCGTATCATCTGGCGAGCCTCGCGCGCCAGCTCCCGAGCTTTTGCAAGCGTCACATCGGGAAAACCGCCTAGGCCCAAGTGACGCCGTTTGTCGCCAACGGTACATCTGAGCAACCACGAACGCGCGCCGGAAGGGGTGATTTGCATAAGCAGACCGTCAACGCCACCAACGGCGAAAGTCGCGTTGTTTCCGTGGCCGGGATGAGTGAGCCGTTTCACCTCTAAGGCAGATAATTCTTGGGCCTTCTTAGGCATAGTTCCATTCTCGTTTAAATTCACCTGCCATTATACCTGCCATAAAAAATGACATTGCACGTTTCTTATTGCAACTAGTTATTTCATCATTTTCGAATTTTATCATATTTAACAGTATATAAGGCGCTTGATTGATACAGGTGGAAGCGGGGCAGGGGCGGTTCCTCGGTCCGCCACTGGTTTCCTGTTGAACGTCACACGAACCTGACCCAACCGTCATAGTTGGACCAGAAAAGCAGTGAACGTTCGACATCAGAAGGCGCCCCCAAAGTTGGACATCAGTTGAATTTGATCTTTGCGTCATCAACTAACACGCCGCCTCCATCTCAGACTCCCGCAGACAGTTTGGTTTGATCTGACTTCCTTTTGGGAAAATCAGGGCTGATTTGCAGATCAGACGCCGAAGCCGCCTGTTCCTGCTGATCTGCCACGTGGCGAACGCGGATGGAGGCGAGGCAATGCTATTCGACGGGGGTGGCGCGGCCCGCAGGCACAGCCGAGGACACGGTTCTGTCTAATAGGGTTGCCCGAGGGGGAAGGCAGCGTCTTTCCCCTGATGGCCAGGGGCGTTTGGCTAGTCCAATTCCCGCTGGCCCCAAGACAAGTGCGACGGTGTGGGCTGCGCCGTAACTCTTTGCGCCAGAACACGTTGTTTTTCTAAAAAATGGGCGGGAAGCAGACGTTCGCCGCGTATTCGAATTTCAAAAACCACAACAGTCAAAGTGGCCACTCGCTTGTATCGCTTCTTTGGCAGCTGGGCACGTTCGAGAGACGACTGCTGCCAGGATCAGGTGCTTAGGATGTAGCAGTTTTTTGCGATAACGAAGCGTTTTGCGTGTGGGCTTTGTTTTTTTCGGTCTGGCGAAGGGTGTGTAAGGGAAAATCATGCCCTTCTGATTAGGGGCGGCTTGCCATTTGGGATAGAGAGTGCAGCGGGAAAACTAGAAACTTAAAATGTCTTCAAGTTGTTTCCATATTTGCTCTGCGTGATCTGGCTGAGATTCTGCCAAGCGGACTACCCTGATTGCCAGAAGCTGTGTGGGCAGCACGTCGTCAATACACACAAGCGCGCCCTCAGAAAGGTGGGTCGCCACTAGAGAGCGGGGCAACCACGCGATGCCGATTTCATTCAAGGCGTATTGTAGTATGGCCAACGTAAGTGCGGTTTCAGCCCTGGGTACTGCGGTTTTACCTTCAGGTAATCGCGGCGCAATCATTCTGGAATAGACCTGCCCGAGAAAGACTTCGGGCGGGTAGCTGATTGTAGGAATTACGTCTTCCGTCACTTGCGTGCGCACAGTAGGCGCACAGACTGGAATCAAAGTATCCATCCCGAGTGTTTTGGTTTCAAACGCGTTAACGGGTTCTTGAATACTGTCATCAGGCACCGCGTACATGATGGCAAAATCAACTTCTTTTGAAATCAGATGCATCAGGCACTCGTCTTGATTTCCTGAACGAACACGAACCGAGATTTCGCCAGCTTCAGTTAAAACGCGAACAATTTCGGGTGAAATTGTCGTGGTAAGCGCGTGTTGGCAAACAAAAGACAGCGATTTGCCTGTCTGATCACTCGCTGTCTTTAAGGTGTGTCGAAGCCTCTGCAGCCGGGTGCTGAGTTCACGTAATTCAAATTCCAGTTCCCGCACGCCTGGCATCAAAGAGACTGGCTTGCGGCGGCGATCAAACAGCGTTGCGCCGATGTTGTCTTCGATAAGCCGCACCCGCCGAGTAAACGCAGATTGCGTCAGCAATCGCTTTTCAGCGGCGCGGGCGAGAGAGCCGCTATCAAGCACGGCCAATATATCATCGATCCACTCAAGACGCATGGCGGATCGATAGTGCAGTTCGTGACAACATGCAATTCCCGCAATTTATGTACCGAAGTTCGAATTAGGAATGTGCCTCAGCGCGTAGTAACTTGACAAAAGCAAATATTAGGAACCATGACATGCACCTTGCCCGTTTTCCCCGCCTGCATCTTGCCCATCTTCCAACACCGCTCGAACACATGACTCGATTGTCAAAAGAGCTGGGGGTCGAAATATGGATCAAACGCGATGATTGCACTGGTATGTCGACCGGTGGCAACAAGACCCGCAAGCTTGAATTCCTAATGGCTGAGGCCGAGGCGCAGGGTGCCGACATGGTGATGACCCAAGGGGCCACGCAAACCAACCACGGTCGGCAGACGGCTGCATTTGCCGCCAAGCTGGGGCTTGCCTGTCACATCCTTTTGGAGGATCGCACCGGTTACCAAAATGGAAACTACAATACGAACGGTAACGTCCTGCTAGACCATTTGCATGGCGCAACCACCGAGAAGTTTCCCGGCGGCCATGACATGCCGGGTGAGATGGAAAAAGCAGCCGAGAAGAAGCGCGCGGAAGGGCACAATGTCTATGTCATTCCTGGCGGCGGATCGAACCCGACCGGCGCACTTGGCTATGTTAACGCGGCCTTCGAACTGTTGGCACAAGCAAATAACTGTGGTTTGCAAATTGACAGATTGGTGCATGCAACCGGTTCTTCAGGAACGCAGGCCGGATTGGTGACGGGCATGTGTGCCATGAATGCGCAGGTGCCCGTTCTGGGCATCGGCACAAGGGCGCCTCAGCCCAAGCAAGAACAGATGGTTTTTGACCTCGCCTGCAAAACCGCTAAAAAACTGGGCTGCGCAGGTGTGGTCAAGCGCGAAGACGTGAAGGCCAATACTGACTATGTCGGCGAGGGTTATGGCCTGCCCACGAAAAGCGGCATAGAGGCGATCCAGATGTTTGCAGAGCTCGAAGGCATCCTCCTCGATCCGTGCTATTCCGCCAAGGGCGCGGCCGGTCTGATTGATCTTGCCCGCAAGGGTGAGTTCAATGGCGAACGGATTGTGTTCCTGCACACCGGGGGCGCCGCAGCCCTTGGGGGGTATGATTTTGCCTTTGATCATCAAAACCGCTGGGTGACTGTCTGAGCCATGACACTGCGCCCGGTTGGAATTCTTGGCGGTATGGGCCCCGAAGCGACGATCCTCCTCCAGCGCAAGCTGGTGGCGGCCGTACCCGCAACTGATGACCAAGACCACATACCTTTGTTGATCGACATGAACCCGCAGGTGCCGTCGCGGGTTAGTCATCTGCTCGAGGGCGTCGGCGAGGATCCGGGGCCGACGCTTGCCGCTATGGCGCGTCGGCTTGAAGATGCTGGAGCCTTGGCGCTGGCGATGCCGTGCAACACCGCCCATCACTATGCCAAGGCGATTACGGACTCCGTGGAAATACCCTTGCTGAACGTGGTCGAACTGACGGCTGATCATGCGGCTGGGACGCTCGGATCAGGGGGATGTGTCGGGATGCTTGCCTCGCCCGCCGTACGACATACGCAGCTATTCGAGACAGCGTTGCACAGGCGCGGGCTGTCGGTGGTTTGGTCCGCAGGTGATGAAAAGATGCTTGCAGCGATCCGGAAAATTAAGACCGACGGTCCGTGCGAAGAGGCGCGCGAAACACTAAGAGTTGCCTCGAAAGAACTTGTTGCCGCAGGGGCCGACCTGCAGCTTGTGGCTTGCTCAGAATTCTCGCTCATCGCTGATAGTGTTGCGGCCGAGGTCAATGCCATTGATACGATTGACCTGCTTGTCCAGGCGATTGTCGAATTTTCCCACGCAGGGCAAGTTTAGGCGATTGAATAAGTGCGCCACAGCGTTCGGAGGCAATCTGTAAGTCAACAGATACCTTTGTTCATAATTGGTCCCAAAGCTGTTGCGCTGTCTGATCAAAGGTCGCCGGATTGGCAAATGCGGAAATCGTCAAGGTGGCACACCACGCGTCATCGCCGATTGGCACCAGCAATCCTGCGTCCAGCTCTGGCGAAATCGCGGTTTCGGGCATCCAGGCAAAGCCGCTTCCGGTAATCAGGCGTCTCTTGATTGTCTCAACCAGACTATCAACATAAATCGTCTCGGCGTTCAGGGGTTTGCGGTCTATGGTATTTTCTACAACCATGCCCAAAAACGAAGAACGGTCATATGCCAGATAGGGGATGGGTGGGCCATCCTGCTCTGCGAGACTCCAACCCATGGCACGCACTGAATCAGCTGTAGCCACTGGCACCAGACGATCCTTTAACAGGTCTTTTCGCTCAAATGCGGTTTCATCAATCATCGGTGAAACCGAGTGGTGATTGTAACACAAAAGAATGTCCACTGCGCCCTCGACCAACAGGTCACAGCAGGTGCTTAGGGAATCGGACAATACTCGAGTGCGCAGATCGGGAATTTGCATCTGCAACTCTTCGATGCGACTTGCCAAAAAATTAACCGCGATCGTGTGGAGGACCGAAAACCGGATGAAACGGCTATCCCCACGATCGGCATCCCGCAGCGATTGACGGGATTCTGACAGTTGTGAGATCGCCGCCAGCGCGACCGGTAAGAATTGTTGACCTGCTTCTGTCAATTGAACAGGATAGGTGGCGCGATTGACCAGAGGCAGCCCGACCCAGCTCTCCAACGCTTTGATTCTACGACTGAATGCGGATTGTGTGATGTTACGTTCATCGGAGGCTCGGGTGAAGTTCAGTGTCCGGGCGAGGCATTCAAAGTCGCGCAGCCAATTCAAATCCAATGTGTGTACCTGCATTTCCAAGGAAGCATTGGTCGAGCATACTCAAAACTATGCATTACGGGAATAGTTTGATGAAATGTTCGAATTGGCCCTCAGAAAACCTCATGCTCTAGACTTTAAGCTAGGGCCTGGCGGTTTGTCCCCCTTTTCCCCTTCCGTCCGAAGTCGCAGCCCGAGACGACTTTGTACGACACCGCCGAGTGATGTGAATGAGATTGACTAAAAAAAAACGACGCCAAAATACGGCGCAATTCAACAGAGGAGACTATCATGAGAAACAAGCTAAAGGCATTTGGTATGGCAGCGGCGGTAGGTATCTATGCGATGCCCGCATTCGCGGCGGAAGAGGTTAAAATCGGTGTGCCGTCTTGGACCGGGGCGCAGGCAATCGCTCATCTTCTGGGTGCCGTTGTTGAAACGCGCATCGGCGGGACGGTTGAATATGTGCCCGGTAACAATGCAACCATCTTTCAAGCCATGGATCAGGGCAAAGGTGACATCGACGTGCATCCAGATGTGTGGCTGCCCAATCAGGAGAGCTTTACCAAGAAATATGTCGACGAGGCCGGTACGGTAACATTGTCCTCGAACCCCTACGAAGGCAATCAGGGTTTTTGCGTCAGCAAGGATTTTGGTGAGGCCAACAATATCACTGACATAGCTGATCTGGGCCGCCCAGATGTCGCCGCCCTGATGGACAGCGATGGCAACGGCAAGGGTGAGATGTGGATTGGCGCCCCAGGCTGGGCTTCGGCTAATGTGAACGAGGTGAAAACGCGCGACTACGGTCTGCTTGATTTCATCGAGCCCGTGCGTGCAGAAGAAAGCGTGAAGACCGCGCGTATTAAAGACAGCATCGCCAAAGGCGAGGGCTATGCCTTCTATTGCTACAAGCCACACGCGGTCTGGTACATGTTCGACGTTCAAATGCTGAGCGAGCCGACGTTCGACCCGGCAAAATACGTGATGGTGCAGCCATCGGACGATCCGGATTGGTATAGCAAATCCAGTGTAGCCACCAAAGACGCCCTGAAGAACGTCCAGATCGCATGGTCTAATACGTTGCCAGACCGCTCACCTGCGATTGCAGATTTCTTCGCGAATTTCGCATTGACTGCAGATGATGTCAGCGGTTTCGCCTATGAAATCAGCGGCAAAGGTCGCGATCCGGCAGAGGTTGCCCGCGAATGGGTCGATGCGAACCCGGATCGCGTCGACGCTTGGCTGGGTCTCTGATCCCACTTCCAGAAACAGGGTGGCGGCATCTGCTGGCGCCACCCAAAAGCAGATCTCTGGAGGACCTATGAGCGACCACACCGTTATCGAAATTTCGAATGTCTGGAAAATTTTCGGAGGCAGACCCGAGGTGGCGCTGCAGGCGATCCGCGACCGCGGGTTGGAAAAGTCCCAAGTGCTGGCCGAATACAACTGTGTTGTCGGCGTCGCTGATGTCAGCCTGTCGGTAAACCGGGGTGAGATTTTTTGCATCATGGGTCTGTCAGGCAGCGGTAAATCCACCCTGGTTCGCCATTTCAACCGACTGCTGGAGCCGACAGCTGGTAAGATCGAAATCGAAGGAACTGATGTCATGGCCTTGGGGCCAAAAGAGCTTCAGCAGTTTCGCAACAACAAAATAGGTATGGTGTTTCAGAACTTTGCGCTGATGCCGCATCGGTCGGTGTTGGATAACGTGGCAATGCCACTGGAAATCCGACAGGTCAGCAAGAATGAACGCATGCGTCAGGCTGCTGCTATTCTCGATATTGTCGAACTGGGCGCCTGGGGGTCAAAGTTCGCACACGAGCTGTCCGGTGGCATGCAACAACGTGTGGGTCTGGCCCGCGCTTTGGCCGCCAACCCCGACGTGCTTTTGATGGATGAACCGTTTTCGGCCCTTGATCCGCTGATCCGGCGACAATTGCAGGATGAATTCATCCGGCTGAGCAAGATTCTCAAGAAGACTACAATCTTCATTACCCATGACCTTGATGAAGCCGTCCGCATCGGCAATCGGATCGCCATCATGCGGGACGGCAAGGTGGTGCAGATCGGGACAGCCGAAGACATCGTCATGAACCCCGCTGATGACTATGTGGCTGATTTCGTTGCAGGTATTTCGCGCCTCAAAGTGGTGCGCGCCCATGCGGTCATGCGGCCAATTCCAGAACATATTGCGGCCCATGGACCGCTACCGTCGGATGCCCCGCGCGTGAATGAAGACGAAAATCTGAGCACGCTGATCAATCTGGCGATCGACAACAGTAGCGCAATCCTTGTGGAGGACGGCGGCGTGGATGTTGGCGTCATAACCCGTGCCGATCTGTTGCGCACCGTGATCGAAGGGACCGAAGTGTCATGAGCATTTCTGATGTGAACCCGCTGGAAGATACCGAAAGCGAAGCGGCCCTTGCCTATGCCGAAGAGCGGCGTGAAAACATTCGCACATTTGTGCGCACCAGCCCTGACTACTACATCCGTAATTTCGACAAGATTGGTGCATCGTCCCGCTTTACACCAACTTTCAATCTGATGGCCGGATTGTTTGGTCCGGTCTGGTTCGGTGCGCGAGGTCTGTGGTCATGGGCGTTACCATTTCTGATCCTCGAAACAATAGCCTTTGTGCAGATTGCGCGAGGGTTGTTCGGCGATCTGGCAGCCGAGGCAATGGAGCGTATTGCATCGATTGAAGGGACGCTTGAACTGCGCCGTCAGCAATTGGCGGCGGCTATCGAAAACAATTCGGACAAGATCGATGTCTATCAGCGAACGGTGGACTCGCTTGAAGAAAACATAGGGGGTATCCGTGCCGAGGCCGAGGCGATGGCAGCTGAAGGTCCTTACATCATTCTAACCGGCCTGATCATACTGATCATCATCAAATTCATACAGTCACAGGTGGCGAACTGGGCGCTTGAGGCGCGTTTCTCGGAGTGGCTATCGGATCGTTCGATCCGTTCGGCCATGCCGGTGTCGCAGATCGTGTTCAGCGCAATCTTCATGGCGTTAATCGTCGCCGCGGCAATGTTGCATTACAGCTTCCCAGGGCGCTTTTCACTGCTTAGCCATTTTCCGACAGACCCAAACATCCGCCTGACCAGTATCACTTGGGTAGAAGATTTCATCGCCTGGTGCGTACGCAACAGCGAGACCTTCTTTGATGGGCTGACATTCGGCATCCGCACTCTGTTGGATGCGCTAGAGGTCATACTGGTTCAGACGCCATGGATCGTGATTGCGAGCTTGATTATTCTGCTGACCTGGCTGACAGCGGGCATCAGCACGGCGATCTATTCGGGCGCATTTCTGGCCTATATGGGTCTGCTGGGTTTCTGGGAAGGTGCCATGACGACGCTGGCCTTGTTGGGGACAGCGGCGTGTCTGTCGATTGTTATCGGAATTCCGCTCGGCATGTTTGCTGCCCGTCGCCCACGGTTCTATGCGTTTATCCAGCCGATCATGGATTTCATGCAAACCATGCCAGCCTTCGTGTTCATGGTGCCTGTGATTGCGTTCTTCGGCGTTGGAAAGCCAGCGGCGGTTGTGGTCACGATGATTTTTGGCGGCACACCGGTGGTACGATTGACCGTTCTTGGTCTGCGTGGTGTACCAGAAAGCGTGCGCGAAGCAGCTATTAGTTTCGGTGCCAATAAGTGGTACTTGCTCACTAAGGTAGATCTTCCATTAGCAAGCCCATCGATCCGCGCGGGGATCAACCAGACGATTATGTTGTCGCTGGCGATGGTCGTCGTGGCCTCGCTGATTGGCGCCAAGGGGCTGGGTGAGGACGTGCTGGAAGCGTTGCAATATGCCAATGTGGGCCAAGGCATCCTCGCCGGGTTTGCGATCCTTTTCTGCGCCATGATCCTTGATCGCATTGTACAGGGTGGGCGCAAATGACACCTGTCGTATTCGTCCATGGATTTTTGGGCGGCAGTCGGCATTGGTTGGGGCAAGTCGATGCTCTGGCCGGTTTCAATGTCGTGGCCCTGGATCTACCAGGATTTGGTGAAAACGCACATCTCGAGGCCCCCGCCAGTATTGCGGGCTTTGCCGAGTGGGCGCTGAGAGAATTAAGCGCGCGTGGGATTGAGCGGTTTATCCTGATCGGCCATTCAATGGGCGGGATGATCGTTCAGGAAATGGTTGCCCGTGCACCCGACCGCATCGACCAGTTGGTGCTGTACGGAACCGGAACAATCGGCATTTTACCCGGCCGGTTTGAGACAATCGACACCTCAAAGCATCGGGCCAATACAGAAGGACCAAGAGCCACGGCCAGACGTATTGCGGCAACCTGGTTTCTTGATCGGGGAAAAGCTGCGGCCTATGAGGACTGTGCTATGATTGCAGAACAATGCAGCCTGCAAACCATGCTAATTGGGCTCGACGCAATGGAAAGTTGGAGCGGCGCCAAACATTTGGCGGATATCATGACCCGTACGTTGGTGATTTGGGGTGACCGGGATCGGACCTATCCATGGAGCCAAACCGAACAATTGTGGCAATCAATTCCCGACGCCAACCTCGCGGTGATACCTGGATGTGCTCACGCGACGCATTTAGAGAAGCCGGGGCTCTTTAATTCGATACTGCGAGATTTTTGTACCGCCTGACAGCTTGTCTGCAGCCAAAATGTTAGAACGACCGCTGTCGTGACCAATACCGGTCTTTCCCGGATAGTGTAGATTTTGCTGCGAATGGGTATGCACGGGCAGCAAACGCCGGTTTGCAACGCTGTATTTCAGTAATCCGCTCGGTTGTAGAATGTCTCTTATGGGCCGTTCTGCCACGATGCTAGTTCTGCGAAACTGGCAGATGCCGCGCCGCATCTGAGGTCGGCTCTGAGCCCTTACTGACTGATGCTGCGAGACGTTCGAACGTCCGGCGTTGCTTTTTTTGTTTGTGTGGAGCGGAGGTCAGTTCAGATCAGATTTAGAAGAGGCCCACATTCGAAGACCACCTAAAAGTTAGCCTGATATTTTGGCGTCCTGCGCCGCGTCCCAACCCAAATTTGCAGACATTTCACGCGCAATAAGGGAGATCTGGGGACCAAGTTTTTCGCGGAACGCTGGCGTAAAGACCCGTACCGATCCGGTTGCACCGATGGACATCGTGGAACCTGGCCCGCTTGGCGCAAGGGGAGCTGCCACCGAACACATGCCGCGCTCAATCTCTTCCACGCACTCTGCGAAGCCGCGCTTGCGAATGGTGTCAAACTCGGCTTCCAAGTCCTGCACGTTTGTCAGGGTGAATTCGGTGTAGGCGCGCAGCTGGCCTTCCATTTCGCTGGTCAAAAACAAGTCGGGTGAGAATGCAGCAACGGCCTTAGAGCAGGAACAGGCATGCAAGGGTCGTTTCCCCAAACCGGGATGGAGATAGGAGACCCCAGTGTCAGGTGTTTCAACGTGAATAATTTCCACGGATTTTCCGCGCAGACGGGACAGGAAAAATGCGGTGCCATATTGTTTAGCGGCTTGCTTTAGCGCAGGCGTAATCACCTCTAGCAGTGCACGGTCAGAGTGGTCACTTTTCGTGATCCGCTTCAGGCGGGAGCCGATTGTGAATGTACCACGGGTGACAGGTTCCAGTAGACCCACACCGACGAGGTCCTGCACCAACCGGTAGGCAGACGGCTTAGGCAGGTCAGAATGAGCGCAAATCTCGGCCACTGTAGCCTCGCCCTTTTGTCCAACAACTTCGAGGATGAATGTCAGGCGTTCCAGGTGCATATTTTTACCTTGCGAGAATCTTTTTATCGATTTACGAGAATCTTCAAATGATCGCAAGGGAGGAATGTGAAGTTGGACGGAGCATGTTGTGGCCCGGGGTATGCAAGCCCTGCCGAGGCGATCAAAGCGCCGCGTGAAAAACTCTTGTACACAATTGCCATCTACACCGGCACCGGCATTCAAAAGCCGGACTACCTAGCCACCGTGGACGCCGACCCGGAAAGCCCGACCTATTCACAAGTCATCCATCGCTTAGAGATGCCCGGCATCGGGGATGAATTGCATCACATGGGCTGGAATGCCTGTTCTTCCTGCCACGACGACGCGGGCATGAGCCGTAAATACCTGCTGGTGCCAGGCGTGCGGTCCAACAATATCCATGTGATCGACACCGCGACGGACCCGTTTGCTCCGCGCCTTCATAAGGTGATTGACGGGGCCGAGATCAAGTCAAAAACCAATCTGAGCGGCCCACACACCGTGCATTGTTTGGGCTCTGAGATCATCATTTCCTTCTTAGGTGACGCACAGGGCGAAGCGCCCGGTGGTTATCTGCACCTCAACAAAGAATTCGAGATCGTTGGTCGTTGGGAAAACTCAATGGGCGATATCCCGTTTGGTTATGACTTCTGGTACCAGCCGCGCCATAACGTGATGGTCAGTTCCGAATGGGCCGCACCCAACACATTCATGCCAGGGTTTGATTTGGAAGAAGTGGGCCACCTGAAATACGGTCGCCGCCTGCACATCTGGGATTTTGAGAAAAAGGTGCCGGTCGAGACGATGTATCTCGGCGAAGACGGCCTGATCCCGCTGGAGGTAAAGTTTCTGCATGATCCTGACAGTACACATGGGTTCTGCGGTGCCGCGCTTAGCGCCAATGTCATCCATTTCTGGAAGTCCGAAGCTGGGAAATGGGAATGGGAAAAGATCATTGATGTGGAGAATGAACCGCATCCCGAATGGCCTATTCCCGTGCCCGGTGTGATGTCGGCCATCCTTGTATCGATGGACGACAAATACCTTTACCTCAATAACTGGTTGCACGGAGATATGCGCCAGTACGACATCTCTGACCCGCATAATCCTGTTTTGACCGGGCAGGTTTGGATGGGCGGGCTTTTGGGCAAAGCGCCCGAGGTCAATGGCGTCAAAGTGGCAGGCGGGCCGCAAATGTATCAGCTCTCGCTTGATGGCAAACGGCTTTATGTCACGACCTCGCTGTTCTCGACCTGGGACAACCAGTTCTATCCGGAAATTCGCACCCAGGGCGGTGTCATGCTGATGATCGACTGTGATGTCGAAAACGGCGGTATGAAAATCAACGAAGATTTCGTTGTTGATTTTGGCAAAGAGCCAAACGGACCAAGCCGCTGCCATGAAACCCGCTATCCCGGTGGCGATTGTACAAGCGACATCTGGCTGTGAGCGAAACCCGCACAATCACAATCGCCAACCGCGATGATGCGACCTATCAGGTCGACGCCCGCCGTCCGTTGCTGGACGCTTTACGCGAACAGGGAGTCGATCTGCCCTATGGCTGCAAATACGGCGGCTGCATCACCTGTGCGGCCAAACTGACCGCTGGCGAAGTGGATCAGCGCAGGCAAGTGGCGTTGAACAATCGCCAGATCAACAATGGCTATGTTCTGCTGTGTGTGGCCCGCGCGGTGAGCGATTGCATATTGGAAATCGGCGTCGAAAGCCACGACAAACTTTATCGCAACCCCTTCCTTGATCCGCTGGAGCCGCATGAGCTGAAGGCGGATATCGCGACCCCTAAGGAGGCTTAAATGCCCGAAGCTGACATCGATCACCTGTATGATTACGCGCCCGAATATCTGGCGGACATCCTGCGTTCGGTCAAAACCATTGCGATGGTGGGGGCCAGTGGCGACAAGACCAAGTTCAGCTATGGCGTGCTGCGTGTGCTGCACGAAACGGGCTATGACATGATCCCTGTCAATCCAAACCCAAAGCTGATCGAAATTCGCGGCATACCTGTCGTTCATTCGCTGGAAGAGATCGACCGGCCCGTGGATATGGTCGAGGTCTTCCGCCCGAAAGAGGAACTTTACGCGATCACCGAGAAAGCCATTGCAATCGGCGCCAAGGTGCTTTGGGGCCAAATCGGCGTTTATGATGACCGCGCGGCCGCGCTTGCCGAAGAAGCGGGGCTGAAGGTGGTGATGAACCGCTGCCCCAAGATCGAGCTGTTCCGCCCGTTCTGGAAGCCCCGTCTTGATCTCGCAATTTGACTGAGAGCGGCACAGAAACTCATGTGGCCTCTGCCTGCGCATACGGCTGTAGCGGTGCCATAAATTGGCCGCTCGACGCACTATTGGACTGGCTCAAAACCAATCGAAAATGAAACCAAACATGGCTCAGACGATCACCAAAAGCGCGAAAGACATCGCAAAGGTGGCTACGAAAGCGGTGCCTGCGATCAGTGCCGAAGAGGCATTGGCCTTGGTAGGCACGCTCGATCACGTTTTTGTCGATCTGTGCGATGGTACGGAACAGGCCAAAACCGGCGTCATTGAGGGTGCTGTCGCATCGTCGCGCGGCATGATGGAATTCCACATCGACCCGGAAAGTCCTGCGCATAAGCCGGAGTTCAGTCAAGATAAGACTTACGTGTTCTATTGCTCATCGGGTGGGCGTTCTGCCATGGCGGCGGTGGTGGCCATGGATATGGGACTATCGCCCGTTGTGAACCTGACCGGAGGCGTTGGTGCCTGAAAAAAGGCCGCGGGCGCGCTGGAATAAATCATGGAACCTTCAACAAATTTCCCAAATCTCAATATGGCAGCAAAGCCTAAAGTCGAAGGGTTCTTTGATCCTGCCAGCAACACGATTTCTTATGTCGTGAAAGACCCCGCATCTAACGCCTGTGCAATAATCGACAGCGTTCTGGATATGGATTACGCCGCCGGGCGGATCACTTACGACAGTGCCGATCGCTTGATCGACGCCATCCAGTCACAAGGCTTGTCGGTAGAATGGATCATTGAAACCCATGTCCATGCCGATCACCTGTCTGCTGCACCCTATATTCAGGATAGGCTGGGTGGCAAAATGGGCGTTGGTGCAGGCATCATCGAAATTCAGGACACCTTCGGCAAAATCTTCAACGAAGGCACGGAATTTCAACGCGACGGGTCGCAGTTTGATGCTTTATTCGAGGATGGTGATACCTACACCATTGGCGAAATGACAGCCTTTGTGATTGCCACGCCGGGCCACACACCAGCCTGCATGGTGCATGTGATTGGCGACGCCGCCTTTGCCGGTGACACGCTCTTTATGCCTGACGGCGGCTCAGCCCGCGCAGACTTTCCGGGTGGTGATGCAGGGCAGCTTTACGATTCTATCCAAACCGTGCTGAGCCTGCCGGGCGAGATGCGCCCGTTCATCTGCCACGACTATGGCCCCGGTGGGCGCGCCATCGCGTGGGAGACCACAATTGGCCAGCAACGTGCCGACAACATCCATGTGGGTGCTGGCAAATCGCGCGAAGATTTCATCAAGTTCCGAACAGAGCGTGACGCGCAACTGGCGATGCCCAAACTGATCATTCCGTCCCTGCAAGTGAACATGCGGGCCGGCGAAATCCCGTGCGACGAAAGCGGCGCACCTATGCTGAAAGTTCCACTCAATGACCTATGAGGGCGAAATGCAAAACGATGATTTGATCCTGCGGGCTGACATCGATGGCGTTACCGTTCTGACTCTGAACGCGCCCATGTCGATTAATGCGTTGTCAGAGGCGATGCTACGCGCTCTGTCTGACACATTTGACGAAATCGCAGAAGATCGCAGTGTCAAAGCAGTGATCTTGCGTACCGGCGGCAATCACTTTTGCGCGGGTCATAACCTCAAAGAAATGTCGGCGCGCCGGGCGGATGCCGACGGTGGATTTCAGTATTTCCAAGACCTGTTTGCGACGTGTTCGGCGATGATGCTTCGGGTGGTGCGCTTGCCGCAACCTGTAATCGCCGAGGTCAAAGGGATTGCCACAGCGGCGGGGTGTCAGCTTGTTGCGTCCTGTGATCTGGCGGTGGCCGCCGACAACGCAACTTTCGCAACATCGGGCGTGAATATCGGGCTATTCTGCTCAACCCCGATGGTCGCGCTTTCGCGCAATGTGCCGCGCAAGCTGGCGATGGAAATGTTGCTTTTGGGGGAATTCCTGCCCGCAGCCCGCGTCGCCGAAATGGGGTTGGTCAACCGCGTGGTGCCCTTGGCGGAACTGGAAGCGGCATCCACAGAAATGGCTAGGATCATTGCCTACAAATCGCCGTCCGCCGTCAAGATCGGCAAGCGTGCCTATTACGAACAGCTCGAAATGCCGCTGGAAGAGGCCTACGCCTTTGCCGGTCGCACGATGGCGGAAAACATGATGGCCAAAGATGCCGAGGCCGGTATCGGGGCCTTCACCCGCAAAGAACCGAAGCCTGAATGGACCGGGGAATGATCTACGAGGGCCCGGAGCTTGCCCGTAATGCAGCGAACCACACCGCCCTGTCACCGGTTTCGATCCTCAAACGCGTCGAGCGCGTGCATCCAGAGCTTCCGGCGCAAATCCATGGCCACATCCGGCGCAACTGGGGCGAGGTCGCGGAACGTTGCAAACGGCTGGCCTCTGCCCTGGCCAAACGCGATATCGGCAAGGGCGATACCGTCGCCCTGATTGCGCCGAATATCCCCGAGGCGCTGGAATGCGCGCTGGCTGTGCCCATGCTGGGCGCGGTTCTGAACGCGAACAACACGCGGCTGGACGCGGGCACGATCGCTTATATTCTGGATCACGGCGACGCCAGGGTTTTGTTGGTCGATACCGAATTTTCCGATCTGGCCACTGAGGCCGTCGCCCAATCGGGCCGTGACCTGTTGGTCATCGATATCGAGGATAGTGAAGGCCCGGGCGGCGAGAAAATCGGCACGTTGACCTATGATGCGCTGCTGGCGGAAGGCGACCCGGATTTTGCCTATTCCTTGCCGGAGGATGAGTGGGACGCACTTGCTCTGAGCTATACGTCAGGCACCACAGGACGGCCCAAGGGTGTTGTCTATTCCCATCGTGGCGCCTGGACCAACGCGGTCAACAATGTCGTCACATGGGAAATGCGGCATCATCCGGTTTACCTGTGGACGCTGCCGCTGTTCCACTGCAATGGCTGGTGCTTTCCCTGAACAATCACCATGCTGGCCGGGACGCATGTGTTCCTACGTGCGCCAAGGGCCGACGCGATTTATAACGCCTTCGCCGATCATGGCGTCACCCATCTTTGCGGAGCGCCGATCATCATGTCGATGATCTCGGGCGCAGAGGAAAACGCGACTTCCCGCAATACATCAATATGATGACCGCCGCCGCCCCACCTCCGGCCAGTGTGATTGCAGGAATGGAGGCGATGGGCATCTCGATCACCCATGTCTATGGCCTGACTGAGGTCTATGGCCCCGCGGTGGTTTGCGCGGAAAAACCCGATTGGGCAGCACTGCCAGCGGAAGAACAGGCAAGCCCGAAAGCCCGTCAAGGCGTCGCGTATGAATTGCAGGAAGACGTGCTGGTCCTGAACCCCGACACATGTGCGCCCGTGCCATGGGATGGTGAAACGCTGGGCGAAATTGTTTTTCGCGGCAACATCGTCATGAAGGGCTATCTGAAAGCGCCCGAGGAAACCGCCAAAGCCTTCAAGGATGGCTGGTTCTGGTCGGGTGACATCGCCGTGCAGCATCCCGATGGCTATATCGAGATCCGCGACCGGTCCAAGGACATCATCATCTCGGGCGGCGAAAACATTTCGTCCATCGAGGTGGAAAAGGCGCTTTATTCGCATCCTGCGGTCAGCCTCTGTGCCGTCGTGGCGATGCCGAATGAGAAATGGGGCGAAGTGCCTTGTGCCTTTGTGGAGCTTTCCGGCGAGGCCACCGAGGATGAGCTTCTGGCGCACGCCAAAGCCCGTCTTGCGGGATACCAGCGGCCAAAGAAGGTGATCTTTGGTGAGCTGCCCAAGACCAGTACCGGAAAAATCCGCAAAAACGAACTCCGAGATTTGGTCCGCGCAAATAGCTGAACTCCCACACAATTAACTGGATACACGTCATGTCCCATGAACTTAGCTTTGCCCAATTCAGCTTTGGAACACAGGTCCGAAAATCCCCTTACTCCGACGCAGCCTTGCGTTGGGGGGCCAAAGGATTTTCCGTCTACAACCACATGTACATCCCCCGCGATTTTGGCGATCCGAGGCAGAATTTCTGGAATCTGGTCAATGAGGCGATCCTGTGTGACGTCTTTGTCGAGCGTCAGGTCGAGATCAAAGGACCGGACGCGGCAAAATTCACCCAATTCCTCAGCTGCCGTGATCTTTCGAAATGTGAGGTCGGACAATGTAAATACGTACTGATTACCGACCAGAGCGGCGGGATCATCAACGATCCGATTCTTCTGAAACTGGCCGAGGATCATTTTTGGCTGTCTATTGCGGACAGTGACGTCCTGCTCTGGGCGCGCGGTATTGCGGTGAATTCCGGCATGGATGTGGAGATTTCCGAACCCGACGTGTCACCGTTGCAGCTGCAAGGCCCCAAATCCCGCGACGTTCTGCGCGCAGCCTTTGGCGATGCCCCGACCGAGCTCAAATACTACCGGTTCATGGAATTTGACTGGGACGGCGTGCCTTTGATTATTTCACGCACCGGATGGTCAAGCGAGCTTGGTTACGAGATTTTCCTGCGCGACGGATCACAAGGTGACCGGCTTTGGGAACATCTGATGGTCGTTGGCACTCCTTTGGGTCTCAAGCCCGGCCATACATCGAGCATTCGCCGGATCGAGGCGGGCATGTTGTCGTATCACGCGGATATGAACCTTGCGAACAACCCCTATGAGCTGGGTATGGGGCGTCTTGTCGATCTGGACACGGAGGCTGATTTTGTCAGCAAGGCGGCCTTAACCAAGATCAAGGAACAGGGCGTGTCGCAACAGCTAGTCGGTCTGGAAATTGACGGTGATCCTTTTATCGGATCCAATGATTTCTTTTGGCCCATTATCAAGGGTGGCGTGCAGGTCGGCGCGGTCACGTCTGCGATCTATTCCCCAAGACTGGAAAAGAACATCGCACTTGCGATGATCAGCATCGACTACGCAGCATCAGGCGGGGTCCTACAGGTAGATAAGTTGAGCGAAATGCGTATGTGCACTGTCGTGCCGATCCCGTTTTACGATCCCAAGAAATCACTTGCCTCAGCGAGCTGAATGGGCCGCTGCATAGGTTTGGTCGCCTGTGCAGCGAAGCGTTTCCCCTCGATGTAATCCGCGTTAAAAAATACGGAGCATAAGTGAGTTCCCTAACTACGATCATAGAAAACGACGGTTTCGTATTGCCGAATTGGAAGCAGACATTGAACAGCCTCATCTGACTGGTCCAAGTTGATTGTTAGGGTCTGGACCCATTGATTTCCGTTTTGCGGCGTGATTCACGGTTCAAAAACGAGCGGTGAACATGTCTGATCTCTTCTGACTTACGGATGCGCAAATGGCGCGTCTGGAGCCGTTTTTCCCGAAGCCCCACGGCAAGCCGCGCGTCGATGACAGGCGTGTGTTGAGCGGGATTATCTTCATCAATCGGAGGTTTGCGGTGGTGGGATGCCCCTGCCGCCTATGGACCGCACAAGACGCTGTACAATCGATGGAAACGGTGGAGCGACAAGGGCATCTTCGCGCGAATGATGGCCGGTCTGGCCGCCGAGCACGGCGAACAGAAGACTGTAATGATCGACGCGACCTATCTGAAGGCTCATCGGACAGCGACCAGCATGGGCGTCAAAAAGGGGGGCGTGGACGCCTGATTGGCCGAACCAAGGGCGGCTTGAACACCAAACTGCACGCCATCTGCGACAGTCAGGGACGCCCGCTGAACCTGTTCATAACCGCAGGACAGGTCAGCGACTACATCGGTGCTCGGGCTCTGTTCAGCGGCATACCGAATGTCGATTGGCTACTCGGAGATCGCGGGTACGATGCCGATTGGCACCGAAAAGCGTTGCAAGACAAAGGGATACGCGCTTGTATCCCCGGTCGGAAGCAGCGCAAGACAACGGTGAAGTACGACAAGCGCCGATACAAACGCCGCAACCGGATCGAGGTCATGTTTGGCAGGCTCAAGGATTGGCGCCGTGTGGCAACCCGTTACGACAGGTGCCCGAAGGTCTTCCTCTCAGCAATCGCCCTCGCAGCTCTCGTCATCTATTGGCTATGAGTCGTCAGCAGAGAGTCCAAAGCGGCCTTTATCTATCTACGCCTATATCGGAGAATTGGGTTTTCTGGGCCGATCACTCGAAATCACCATTTTGGGTCATCAAAAGCCAACTTCGCGCATGTCAATTCCGGCTGGGTGTTGGAAAATGGGACCGAGAAATGTAATCTCTGCTCATCTCCATTGATTGGAGATGAAGTGGCCTGCACGCCGCTAGACCGTTCAGAAGGACGTCGAACGCGATCGTTCGAAATTTGACGGTTTTGAATAAGATGTTCATTTTCAAATGCTTGGGGGGGGACGCATGAGCTATTTCGACCTTGGGACCTATTCACGGCCCAGCGCATCCGCATCAAATGAAGCGCAAACGTGGTTCGACCGCGGTCTGAACTGGACCTTTGGCTTCAACCACGAAGAGGCGGCGGATTGTTTTCGCAAGGCGATTGCAGCGGATCGCGCCTGTGCGTGGGCCTATTGGGGGTTGGCCTTTGCGATTGGTCCAAACTACAACAAAGAGTGGGATTTTTTCGAGCTTGAGGAGCGGATCTCGGTCCTGAAAGAAGCGCACGAAGCCCTGTCGACGGCCAAGGCGCAAGCAGGCATCAACACAGTCGCCGCGGCGATGATCGAGGCGCTCACGGCGCGGTATCCGACCGACCCGGAAGTCGAGGATTTCGGTCCGTGGAACGACGCATTCGCTGATGCGATGCGCCCGATCTACGCGGCCCACCCGAACGACCTTGAGGTGGCGACAGTGTTTGCTGAGGCGCTCATGAATCGCACCCCCTGGGGGCTTTGGGACATTGAGAAAAATCAACCTTCAGACGGCGCGTCGACAGAAGAGGCGCGAAACGTTCTCGAAACCGCATTCTCAAACAACGCTGGTGCTTGGGACCATCCGGGGTTGTTGCACCTCTATATCCACCTAATGGAGATGTCGCCCTGGCCCGAGCTGGCCCTGTCGCATGGGGATCGCCTGCTGGATCTTGTGCCGGATTCCGGGCATCTGGTGCATATGGGGACGCACATCGACGTGCTGTGTGGTGACTACCAGAATGTCATTTGGCGAAATCACCGGGCCGCGGAAGTTGACGAAGCATATGAAGCCTACGCGGGAGCCCAGAATTTCTATACTGTCTACCGTTTGCATAACATCCACTTTGAGGCCTACGGCGCGATGTTCATGGGGCGAAAGTCGCAGGCGCTTGCCGCTGCAACGCGGCTGCAGGAAGTCCTGCCGCGCGAAACGGTCGCGTACCTTCCCGTATTGTTTGAAGCCTTCTGGGGTATGCGTATTCACGTGTTGGTGCGGTTCGGCATGTGGCAGGCGCTGTTGGATGAGACGCTTCCTGAAGATCAGGCGCTCTTTTGCTTCACTACCGCGCTGACCCTTTACGGGCGCACCGTCGCTCTGGCCAACCTGGGGCGCATCGACGAGGCCCGCGCGGCATTTGCGGAATTCCGTGCTGCACAGGATAAGGTCGGCGAGGATCGCTTCATGTTCAACAACGAAGCCCGCGACGTCTTGAAAATTGCGGCGGCTATGGCCGAAGGTGAGTTGCTATACAAATCAGGCGAGGTTGAGAACGGCCTTCTACTTCTGGAGGCGGCCATCGCTGCGTCTGACGGGCTGGTCTACGATGAACCCTGGGGCTGGATGCAACCACCGCGGCATGCGTTGGCTGCCCTGCTGATGGATCAGGGCCGGTTCGCCGAGGCCGAGCCGATCTACCGCGCAGATCTGGGTCTAGATGATACCCTGCCACGCCCGGTTCAACACCCGCGCAACGTCTGGTCGCTCCACGGGCTGCACGAGTGCCTTGAGGCCCGCGGAGAAGAGGTTGAGCGGCGCCACGTCGCGGAGTTGCTTGATCAAGCGCTGGCTAGGGCAGAGGTCCCCATCCGAGCATCGTGTTATTGCAGAAGCGCTGCTGCAGAATAGATGCGATGGAAGTTAATTTAGTCCCACACGCTGTACAATTCACGAAGCGAACCAAAAAATGGGGTTTTGATACCGCATCAATCGACTGCTTTGCACCCAAAGCAACCTACCCGCAAATGACGGCGAATGCCCATTTCATTTGGCGAACTTGACAATTTGCCCCTTTCGGCGGTCCTCCGAAACGTGGCGACTGAGGAGATGTTGGATGCCTGACAATCAGGAACAGGACACATTTGCCGCCCTCGAAAGGCGCGAATGGGCCAAGTGCGATGTGGCACAATCCTATGCCGAGGTGTTTGCCAAGGCGGCGGACATGGTTGTCCCACACCTGGTCGCTGCGGTTTGTGCTGGACCGGACACTCGTGTGCTCGATTTGTGCTGCGGACATGGCAATGTATCCGCAGGCCTTTTCAACACAGGTGCTCGCGTAACGGGCCTTGATTTCTCACCCGCCATGCTTGAGATGGCGCGGCTGGCGGTGCCACAGGCTCAGTTCGTTGAAGGCGATGCGATGGCCTTGAGCTTTGAAGACAATACGTTTGACGCTGTAACAATTGGCTTTGGGATGCCGCATATGCCGGACCCCCCGAAAGTGTTGGCAGAAGTTCGCCGTATTTTGCGCGACGGCGGTCGGCTGGCGTATTCGGTGTGGTGCGGGCCCGAAGTTGACACTGCACTGGGGTATGTTTTTGGCGCCATTGAGGAACACGGGTCGCCAGAGATTGCCTTGCCACCGGGTCCCGGGGCAAATGATTATGCCGATCCGACTATCGCCTTTCCCGTACTCGCCAAGGCCGGTTTTTCAGATTGCCATCAAACCTTCGTCGCGTCGAAATGGCAGGTTAGTGATCCGGGCGCACCGTTCGATTTCTTTCTTGAAGGAACGGCCCGAGGTGGCGCCCTTTTGCGCCCTCAACCTACAACGAATTCGGCCGCAATCCGAGCGGCGGTTGTGGCCAAAGTTCTGGCAAAGCACGGTACGGGTCCTGAATGGGACGTGCCAATTCCGTCTGTCGTGACCTCGGCGGTCGTTGCCTAGCCGATCGGAACGATGTGCTGAAATGCGCGTCGTCGCCATTCATCCAAGTGTCCGGATTGTCCCGCGTTTTGTCTGTTCACACGCGTGCCGCAAAAGTCGTTTCGTACCAGAGCGGCCCTCGGTGCAAGTCGCGGCATAGGTTTAAGGAGAGCCCGAAGTCTCAGTTGCCGCGCTTCGTACGAATGTCCGCTAGGTATTTCGACGAGGTGTAAGCCTTGTGATTTGGATAGCAGTTTTGTTGGCTCCATTTACGGCCGCACTTATGGAGCGGCTATTCCGAGACCTCGTGGGCGGCAAAGGCATCCGCATAGCCAGGATGCCAGCGCGACAGCGCGGGCCGGTTATGGATAATATCACCCAAGGCCCATTCGACGCGTTTCCTGTCGCGGGCTTCTGAGACATCGTTGTCGGGGCAGAGAATATAGAAATCTCCGTTCGACATGCGCTGCAGCAGATAGTCGATCGCCTCGTCGCTTGACCATGCCGCCGCGGGCTTTTCGGGCATGAACTTCTGGATCATGCCCGTGTAGGTAAAGCCGGGCACAAACAAATGGGCGCTGATCTCGGCACCCGCCTCGCGCAGCTCGTGGGCCAGCATCTCGGTCATGACCTTCACAGCGGCCTTGCTGGTGTTATAGGCGGCGTTTCCGGGCGGCGTGGTGATCCCCTGTTTCGAGCCTGTGTTGATGACCACGGCAGGGCGCGCTGTGGCGATCATCCGCGGCAGCAAGGCGTGCACTCCGTTCATGACGCCAAACAGATTGACCTCTATCAGTTTCCGCCAGTTCTCGCTGTTTTCCCAACTGCCGGTCGGCAACGCAATCCCGGCATTATTCATCAAGACAGCCACTTCTCCGAGTTCAAAGACCTGATCGGCGAGATCCGTCATGGCTGCGGCGTTGGTCACGTCCGCGGGTATCGCCCGAACCGTCTGGGACGTATCCGCCAGTTCGATCAAATCCGGCTCGGCTTTGTCCAGCGCCTCTCCCGGAAGATCGACCAGCACAACACCCAGACCCGCCTGCAAGAACCGTTTGGCCGCAGCGAAGCCCACGCCGCTTGCCGCCCCGGTGACAACAGCCAGGCCGCCTTTATCGATTGCTTTTTGGTACATGTTGTTCCCTCTCTTGATGACGGGTCACGTCGTGTTTCAGGGCGCCATCTTTTGTTTAATGCCCCCGATAAACGCCGCATCGTCTTGTTGTTTGCGGGCATCCAGCAAAGCCTCGGCATCAGGTCCTGCGCGATACCGCAAACGGTCGCCGGTGTCGTTGGCCGCGTCCCAAATCATCTCGGCAACCGTCTCTGGCGCAGAAGGGTTCGATGCGAGTTTGCCGAACAGGCGCCCCATAGCTTCGGCCATCGGCACGTAGTCTGACAGATTTTCATCCATCGCAAAATCGAACGAGCTGCCGCCGAAATTCGTTTGGATCATGCCAGGCTGAACAATACGCACCCGTATGCCCAACGGTTCCAACTCGTAGTGCAGGGCTTCGGACAGACCTTCCACCGCAAACTTGGTACCGTGATAAAGCGCGCCCAGCGGGAAGGTGATCTGCCCACCGATAGACGAGATATTGATCACCGTGCCGGAACGGTTTTGACGAAAGTGGGGAAGCACCGCTTTGGTCACCTCCATCAAGCCGATCACGTTGGTGTCGAACTGGCGTCGGATGCGGTCCATCGTAAAGGCTTCGAGCGCGCCATAGGCCCCATAGCCTGCATTGTTCAGCAAAACGTCGATCTGTCCAAAGCGTTCGATGCCCCCTGCCACGGCCGTCGCGATTGAGTCGGCATCCGTCACGTCCAGCCGCGCCAGGTGGACGTTCTCCAAATTGGCAAGATCCGAGCCGCCGGTAGGGGTCCGCATCGTGGCAACGACGTTCCATCCCTTGGCCTGAAAATACCGGGCCGTTGCCGCGCCGATACCGGACGACGCGCCGGTAATTAGAATGGTCTTCATATCTTTGATCCCCTGATGCCTTTGCGCATAATACTCAAGAATTCTGTGGGAATCTTTTTCTATTCTCCAAAAAATTAGCACATTTCTCCAGAAACGGAGTTTTTTTAAGAAATAAGGCTGCGCCCATGCTAAAGGAGGACAAACCAAGGGAGGCGGACATGGAACCCCAGGATTTGTTGGACTACGTTTCGACACTGCTTGACCAGAAAGGGATCGGCCAGGGCGTTCTTCAGCATGAAGAAAGCGGGACGGTGTTCCTGACCCATCCGACGCCAACCCAACAAGAGGCCAATGTCTACCGTCCTCTTTTGTGTGCGGTGCTGCAGGGCGCAAAGCAGGTTGGCACCAGCACGAGAATCCTGACAGTTGGGGCTGGGCAATCACTGATCGTCAGCAATGCCTTGCCCGTGGTCTCGCAGGTTACCAACGCAACGCCCGAGCATCCCTATGTCGCACTCGTATTCCCTTTGGATTTGGATGTGATGCGCGCCTTGGCGTCGTCGCTGCCACCGTCATCTGGTGCCCGTGTATCGGACCCGTTTTCGATTTGCCTCGCAGATACGGATGATGCGTTACAGGACGCGCTGTTGCGCTATTTCCAACAGTGCGAAACCGATGAGACACGGTGCATGCTCGCCCCCATAACAGCGCGGGAAATCCATGCCCGCCTGTTGATTGGCAAGCATGGCGGCACGCTTCAGAAACTGGTGTGGCATGAAAACGTGGCCAGCAAAATCTTTGCAGCGACACACGAAATCCGCTCTGATCTGGGTCGGTCACTGTGTGTTCCCGAGCTTGCCGGGCGTGTTGGTATGAGCAACTCGGCCTTTTTTGAGCAGTTCAAGGCGGTCACTGGAACGTCTCCCTTGCAATACCAAAAGGACCTGCGGTTGATGCAGGCCCGCAACGAGCTGCGCACAACCGGGTCGAAAGTGTCCGAGATTGCCTATGGCGTCGGATACGAAAGCTCGGCCCAGTTTTCGCGGGAATATGCACGCAAATTCGGATGCTCCCCAAGACACGATCGAGTTTCTATGGCCGTCCAATAAGGCAAAAAGTAACAAATTCAAACGTCACAGCTCTATTACGGACAAGAGCCTTTCAGCCCGGCCAATTTCCGAAAGCAGCCGTAGGCGCATTCGCAGCGAAAGTCGGCTGCGTCCCGCAATGTGTGAGTTCGAGCAGCGCCAAAGTTTGCACTTGCAGCGAATGACCGGGATGCGGGCTGCGACCGCAGAATCCCAGCAGGGTGCCGAATGTCTCTTATGGGCCGCTCAGTGCTTGCGGCTGCGTGCGCGGTAAAATTGCACAATAACCTGCTCTTCACGTCAGAGCTGTGCGGCATTTTGCACTTGGCACCGTGCGGAAGGAGTGCGGTGTTCATTGCTGTTAATGCCTCCGAGCGGCGACGCCCTAGGTGGCACCTGATTGACATTTTGGGTATTTTGGCGTAAAATAAACGCATATTTAAACAGCATTAACACTATTCCAAATTTGCAAATCACACTTGGTCGAGATTGGTGTAAAGCGTCCTATTTGGCGCAATTCCCAAGAGAAATTGACAGAAGTTCATTTTTAAAACGGAGGCTTACTTTAGCTATGTCCAGTCTTATTCAATCTGTTTTCGGTCGTGTCACCCAACAGGAGAACGGTCAGCCCGTACATGGTATATTGGTCAAGATTCAGGCGGTATTTGGGGATGGCTGGCGCAAGCGAGACGGCTGTAAGATCGATCTTGGATGCGTCCTGACGGCCGCCGATGGCCGATTTGTGCTCATAGTGGATTCGTCGAAAATACCCGAAGACTGTCGATGTGCAGGTCCGATGGAATTGCGGATAAAGCTGCGCGACCGCGATGGCGTGCGCATCCATAAAGCCCGGCTCAAGATTGAGGATTGTTCCTGCACCGACGATATTAAAATCGACGTCGCCATCCCGGCAAAGAAGCTGGCGTGTCACCTGAGGCGCTCGTTAAGCTGGGCTGCACCGGATAAGCCGTTTTTGCCAGAAAGCGTTCTCGATGACATTGAGGAAGCGCTTGAGCTTGCGGATGCTGATCGGTTGCTGCGCAAGCGCACTCACTTCTTTGAGTGCATCCGCCCGACGCTTGCGATTTTTGACAACTCGCTTAGTGATGCCTGGAGTGTTCTGAACGGAGACGTCGCTGCCAAGGGGCGCTATGTGGATGTCCTCAATGCTCTTTGTGCCACGTCGCCAACAGGCTGCGGCTGTGGCGGCGCATCCGGGGATGATGCAGGCGGTATCTTGCAGGACATTTTTTCCGACGACTGCAATGATGACAGCTGTAGGCCCATCAAATCCAAACCCAACCCGGTGTGCTGTTCCGACCATGTCTGCCCGACCGGTAAGTCTCTGATCGCTGACAAAGACATGAGCTTGATGGTCTTTGCGGCCATGCATGTATCCTGTGGTCACAGACCAACAATGATCAAATACGTCGGCGCGCTGCTTGAACAACGTTGCCGGTTCCAGGTGTTGACCGCGCTTCATGAAGCAGCTGTCAACCTGATTTGCAAGAAGCCGCACGCAGGGCGTCATTTTAAGGATCTGCTCGAATATGTGATGTGCATCTGCACCGGTCAAACCCCTTGCGGACAAGTGCCTTGCTGTGAAACTTGTGTCCGCCAGCCCATCCTGGATTGCATCACGGATGCATATAGAAACTGGTGCAGTATCGAATGCTACACCGTGACCAAGATCAACCCAGAGCGTGCCTGCCCCGGTGACACGGTTGCGATCTGCGGGTGCGGGTTTGGCGATATTGCGGGGCAAGTGCAATTCACCCAGCATGGCACGATGAACCCCGGTCCGATCGCTATGCCGACCTCGTGGTCAGACGAACGCATCTGCGTGATCGTCCCGTCCAGTGCAGGATGTGGTTTGGCGATCATTCCTCCGACCCAAACGATCAGCGTCTGCGATCGTTTCCTGGACTATCGAAAAAGCGGCACGATGTTGGCTGAGTTCGAAGGCACAAGCGCTGACATTCTCAAGTTTATCGTCAAAGGGCATCAAAACGACGACTGCCTGTTACCCGGCGAGGTTCTGAAAATCCGCTGGAAGGTCTGCGCCGCTGACTCAGTTACTGTGCGCATCGTCAATACAGACACCGGCGCTGCCATTGCACAGATTTCGCCGGCCCCCGATCTGGGACGCTGGGACTTCGATCAGACTGACTTCGACCAAACGACCCGAGTGCGGGTCGAAATCGTCGTGACCGGCAAATGTAAACCTCCTACAGTAAGTCAGGGCTTAGACCTCGTTTTCCAGAACCCGCCGGATCTATCCATCGACGGGGTCGAGGTAACGCAGGCGATTCAGTATTTCCGAGCCAACCAGCATCTGACTGATCCAGCTGACCGCGGCCCGGACAACTCCCTTCAACTTGTTGCCAATAAATCGGCCTGGGTGCGGACATATCTGCGCAGTGGACAGGATCCGAATTTCGATAATGGGCAGCTCGGCAATGTCAGTGGCACACTTCAAGTGGAACGCCGGGTTGGTGGGATCTGGTCCACAGTGGCCAATATCGTTCCGACCAATGCCCCGGTGACAGCGCAGGACAGTTTCTCGAGCTACGACGCAGAGAGACGCGACATTGATGCGACGCTGAACTTCATTATCCCTGCCAACGTGATGACCGGGCTCTTGCGCCTCTCTATCACTGTCTCGTCGCCAGACGATTGCTATGGAGGCAGCGGCACGGCCCAACAGCTTGTTGATGTCGACCTTGAGCAAGAGTTGCGCGTTGCAGCCGTCACAATTGGCTATAACGGTCCACCGATGGGCGGCGGCGCCAATATTACCTTGCCTGCCCCCAACGCAGCGCAAGTTGCCGCTGATACCAGCTTTGCCCTTCGGGTTTTCCCGGTAGGCAGTACGCCCAACGTGCGGATCATCGACAGTCAGACAACAACACAAGGTCTGACAAACAACAATTTCCCAGCGGGGGGGTGCGATCCCAACTGGACGCCGATCCTGAATTTCGTGGCTAACGCGCGCACGAATGACGGTAATCAGGGCGATTGGCTTTACTATGGATTGGTCAATGCGGCGATCCCGCGCTCGCATGGCAACACAGGATGCGCCAGCGGCGGCAACGGCGCTGGCTTGTCCGGTAGCCCGGTCACGTTGGCGCATGAGTTGGGCCATCAGGCGGGTTTACCACATGCCCCATGTGGCACGGTCGGCACGCCAAACGCGAGCTACCCGCTTTACGAGCCTTACGATACCGGCATGACAACGACCGACAGCAACGGCAACACTGTCTATTCGGATGCGAGCATCGGCGAATACGGCCTCGACACAAATGACGGGACAATACACCGGCCAGCCAACAGTGAGGATCTGATGGGTTATTGCGGCCCGCGGTGGGTCTCGATCTTTACGCATAACTATATGCTGAACCGCGCCGAATTTGACCCGGTGGCGCTGGCAACGGGCGTGTCTGGCGGCAGCTCGGAGGGGGCAGGCGCCATGGAAGTCGACAGGCAAGACCAGATGCGTCCTTTCGTGACGATCGTGGGTGAAGTCGGCAAAGACATGCAGGTCTCGGTCGCAAGCCTCGTACGGGTTCCAACCCGGCCCTTGCGTATGTCTGGCGCCCGTACCGATCTAGTTTTGCAGTTGATCGGGGACAAGGACGAGGTGATCTCATCTGCGCCGGTGTTCACAATGGATAATCACGACGCCAATGGCGATGGCTGCGGTTGCGGCGGAGGCGATAAAAAGGATCCGCCTAAACCGCCGTATAGTTTCATTGCGGCAATGGGCGATGTCGGCTCTGGAATTGCTATCCGCATCTGCCAGGGGGACGCAGTCATATGGGAGCGCAAGCGACCGGCACGGCTGGTTAAATTGGCTTCGGCTGAAGCCAGCATTGGCAAGTCTGGTCTAAAGGTTTCCTGGAAAACGACCGGTGCCAAGCGTGGTTACGATCCCGATATTTGGCTGCAATGGTCTTCTGATGGTGAACGCTGGAACGGGCTCAGGGTTGGTGCGAGAGGTAACAGCGTTGAGATCGACCCCAACACCATTCCAGTCGACAAGGTTTGGATTAGGGTCCTTGCTCATGACGGTTACTTCACCGCAACGGCAGACACCAAGCAAGTTAAACTGCCACCAGCGCCACCCGAACTCGCCATTATTCACCCCTCTGAGGGGCAAGTGGTGCGCCTGGACCGACCGCTGCATCTCTGGGGTACATTCACTGGCCGCACCGAAGTAAAATCTGTTGAATGGTATCTGGACGGCAAGAAGGTCGCCAAAGATCTGGATGCTTGGATCGATGTACCCAAGCCAGGTGAGCATGTGGCGGAGCTGCGCGTTAAAGGCGCAAACCCGGTAACTGTCAAGTTTTCTACAGGTGAGCGCTAGATAGCTGGCTTCGATGTGCTGAAAGGGAACTCAATCCAATGCTAGCATCCAGGGTTAACGCCTGAGATCTGGCAAGTGTTAGCCCACAACGCACCCTTCAGGTAGCAGCCGCCGCCGTCTAGAGATCAGATTAGATGTCGTTCGCCATTCCCTGGTGCGGTTTGTTTGCGCGACGGGTGAAAAACCAATGCTTTGCCCATTCGGCACAAAGGCCACGTTTATAAAGAGGCGCCCTTATATACTTGGATTAGTAGTTGGCGGTACTGGTTCTCAATAGACTTAATTATTCTGTCACTGGAGAAAACAACATTTATGACCAGCCCAAAATTGACAGGAGCATCCGGTGACGATCTCATTCAAGGGCTCGCATTTCCCAAAAGATGTGATCTTGCACGAGGTGTTTTTCTATCTGCGCTACTCAGTGTCGTATCGGGATCTGGAAGAAATCCTGGCTGAGCGCAGAGTTAAGGTTGATCACGCGACGCTGAACCGTTGGATCGTCAAATATGCGCCATTGATTGCCGACAAGGCACGTCGCCAGAAGCGAAACTGCGTCCGCCTCTGCAACGCTCGATGGGATTGAAGTTGCGCAGATGATCAGAAAGGGTCAGTTCGGAGTCGGAATCTGCCCGTTCAAGCAGTTTGCGAACCTAACCGCTTGAACTTAATAAATTCCAACCAGCCCTCACACTTCAGAGAATTTTGCGACAAAGCCGCTAAGATCATACCGAACTTGCGAATTCGGACCAACGGTGGCTCTTCCCGCAATATGCGGTCGGAAGGGCAGAGTAGATGAACGGCAGATTCCTTTCGCGAGCTGTTAGTTCGTAGACCTGCCGATTTTGTGGCTGCGGCGAATGTCTCCTTTGATGAGCTGCAGCGCAGTGGTGGGACAAATCTGCCAATGGCAGGTTCGGGCCGCCCGTTCATTTGCACACAGCGTCTGGAAAAATCGCAAAGGTCAGCTACAGTAGTCAATGTTCAAGCGTCCGCTTCAACACAATGCTTTGCTGCTACCTAACAGTTGCGTGAGATTTCGGGATAGGTCTAAAAAAGTTATGCCCTCCTAGCAATCTCAATTCAATACTGAAGAATATGAGTTATTTGGCGGAGATTTAAGTGCGACTTAGCGTGGGCATCGCTGTGTCAATTCTGGTGGCTGTGTCTATCGGAGTGTCGACCTTTATTGTCCATTCCCTATGGTGGACGACTGCGCGCGACAATAGCCGCATGCTTGCAGCTGAAATCAACGGCCAGATCGCGAACACTGTCCGCATCGAGGTGGGGGTGACGCTTAGGTCGGCCGAAGCCGCCTGGGCAGCCGTTCGCACGATCTTTGTCCAGAACGTCATCGCGACGCGACAGGCCGACAAGCGCGAGTTTGTTTTTCTGTCGCAACTGCAGGCGCAGCCGAATATTTCATGGATGTTCTTTGGCTGGCCCGATGGCAATTTTTTCGCGTCGCACCGTTTAGGTGACGGCGGGCTTGAGATGATTGAAATCGACAAGGGAATCCGCGATCGAATGCTGCGGAAGGATCGCTACATCTTTATCCCGGGTGACATTCAGTTCGAGGAGCGGGCCTTTACTGAAACATCCTATGATCCGCGCGAACATGCCTGGTTTGAAAACTTCATGGGGCTCAGCTCTGCGGGGTGGATCGAAACGCGCGACCTTCCGGATAGTAAAAAAACCGTTTACGCCTTTGCTGGTCCGATAGACGTTAACCGAACGCGGCAAGGTGTTCTGGCCGTTGCAATCGAAACGGATCGTTTGTCACGTTTTCTCGCCACGCTTGCGCCCGGCGAATTCGGCGCGGCATTTATTCTGAACGCTGACGGCAAAGTTATTGCGGTACCTGATGCAGAAGCGGATGAGATTACCCCGGCGCGAATGGGCGAAGGGAAGCTTTATGAAGTTGCCATGATCTCAGGCGAAAGGTTGTTGGCAGACCCCCAAGCGAATGCCCAGGGCACGTTAACGAAACGTGTCGTCATCGACGGCGTGCCTTATGCGGTGGCGCTGACGCCACTGGGGTTTTACGGCTGGCGCGTTGCCACGGTCATACCCGAAGCGGCGTTTCTGTCGAGCATCGATGAAGCGCTGATAAACTTGATATACGTTTTGATCGGTGTGGTGATCGTCGCAACCGGGCTGGCGATCTGGCTGATCCGAAGCATTGTCGCAAATCCGTTGGCACGCATCGCCGAAGATCTTGGCAAAATCGAACGCTTTGACGTCGAACGCATTGAGCGCAGACCCTCCAGACTGTCTGAGCTTGCCAATCTTTCTGCGGCAACCGCGAGCATGGCCGCTGGTTTGTCCGCTTTCCGAAAATACGTGCCCACCGATCTTGTGCGTATGCTGGTTGCTGAGGGCATCAAGATACAGCCGGGCGGAGAAATGAAACAGATCTCTGTGTTGTTTTGCGATGTAGCGGGTTTCACAGGGCTGTCCGAAAAACTTGGCCCAAATATTGTCCATCTGATGGAGCCCTTCTTCAGCGCAGCCTCAGCGGCCATTACTCAAAACGGTGGGACGATCGACAAGTTTATTGGCGATGCCGTGATGGCGTTTTGGGGGGCGCCGCGTAAAGATGCCAATCACGCTGAAAATGCTTGCCGCGCAGCGCTGGACCTTGTCGCTGCCGTGGGCGCGTCCGGAATTGAAGATGAGGCCGGCAACCCCCTACGCGTCAGGATCGGGGTGAACAGCGGCGAGGCTCTGGTCGGAAATATCGGATCAGAGCAGCGGTTGAACTACACCGCGATTGGTGATGTCGTGAACGTTGCCAGTCGGTTGGAAGGGGCCAACAAAGACTATGGAACGCTGATCCTGGTCGGGCCGGAAACGAGGCGACAGGCCGCTGACGCAATCGTGGTCCGTGAGTTGGACACGCTTACCGTGTTTGGACGTGTTGAAGAGCTGGTGGTCTACGAACTGATCGCGATGGCGGATGGGCGTGTTGGATCATTTGCCTGGATAGAGGCTTATGAACAGGGCCTTACACATTATCGGACAGGGCGGTTTGAAGAGGCCGTTGCCGCATTTGCGGCCGCAGACCAGGCGCGAAACGGAGACCCCGCCTCAGTCGCCATGATGACCCGCGCCCAAGACCTGTTAGACAGGCCGCCAAAGGAAGGTTGGCGTGCGGTTACTAGCACCAACAAGAACCAGTAGGTAACTTCCGTTTAAGTTAAGGGGCTTTGGGAAAGTCCGACAAGTCTTGTGTTGTATGTGCTCAGCGCGCCAGGGGCTTCGCTCTCGCAGCGAATGTCCGGAAAGTGGGTTGCGACCGCAGCATCACCACGCTGTAGCCAATGTCCGGTTTGGGCCGTCTAGGAAAACGACCCTGTGGCTCTAAATTTCAAAAGCTTCCGCGATGGCCAATGTGTCCTCCAACTCTAGGCCAGAATACCGTACCGTCCTATCCAATTTTGTATGTCCAGGCAGAAGTCGCTTATTGCGCAGATTGTCAATGTTTCTGCAGATCTGAGTAACCTTGGTTCACCTCTTAGAATGCGTTCCGTTGGTGCTCGCCTCAAGGTCTATGGGCTTCACCCATTCCCGGACAATTCGCACATACTGGCGGGTCGAGACGAGCGGGCGCACATGAATAGCCGTAATTAACATGCCCGTCGTTTGCTAATGTCACTAATACTCTTAAGGTGAATGGAGCCTTAGGAGGCCTTAATGAAATACCTAATTTTGATCTCGGTCTTGGCCGCTACTAGTACTGCGACCAGTGCCGAGGAGCAACGCATCGAGCTTAATAATTTCTATCCGCTTTCTCAGGAAAACTTTGACCTTGGTGATCATATTTTCCACATCGCCGACAACAAAGGAGGATTTGAAGTTATCGAAGGTCCTGTTGACGGCGGGCTTGCTCGATGCCTTGGATCGGGGTTCGGTTACCAAGATGGGACCAACTCAATCTCCGGAATATGCATTTTTGGTGAGGGCGAAGACACTTTCACGATGCGTTGGAAAGCAGGTGAAAAAGGCGCGGCAAACTCTTGGGAAATTATCGTCGGAACTGGGCGCTATGATGGGATGACTGGCGAGGGCATAGCCACGACGGACATTGTGTCGATGTACCAAGCACTACCTTTGAGGCGAACCCACATAGTAGGAACCGTGGAAATCCCTGAGTGAAATGTTGTCCCTGAGTTTATGAGGGGTAGGGCCGTTGGATTGATCGTGGGAAGCAGGGCATGGGAAAACGTTACTGTTGCTCCAATGTTCGGTAGGCGATGGCGTCAGACATCATACACATCACAGAGAGCAGCATTTCGCGGTTGCCGACGCAATATAAGCCGTCCCAACAAAGCGCTCTTACTTCGAGGCCTTGAGTTGTTCGTCCAGATCAGAGAACGATGCGGCCCAGAATTCTGCCAGGAACGCTGAAACCTCCTGTTCTGAGATTTCCGACCTATTGCCCTCGGCATCCGTCGCTTGACCCATTGTGTATCGCAAGTCGGTGCCGGTGTTCGTTTGCGTCAGCTGATATGTCTCGGGCAGGCTTACTCCAGTGCGCGCCGGATCCTGGATGCAGGTCGAGAAATAATCGAACGGTTCCCAATCAGTGATGCGATAGAAAAAGTCCGCTAATTCGTGAGAGCAATGATAACCCGTCCCGTTGCCGAGGCGTCCTTGCGGGCTGTCGACGGTGATTTTCTGTACGCGGTTCATCCATTTCAGCTTTAGTTCCGGCGCGACCAATGCCTCCCAAACCACCGCGATTGGCGCATCGAAGTGATGGAAATATGTCCAAACGCCGTCTTCTTCGGTCAGGAAATGACGCTCGCGGTTTGCACGCAAACGTTCCCACGATTTAGCCAAATCGTAGACCTTCATCGAAACCTCGCCAAAATGTTCGATGTCTTGTGAAAACGGTTCCACTATACCTTTGATATCCATGGCGTTTGCAGCGGCCTCGCTGAACAGCGCGTAACTGCGCACACCGGTGGCTTCTACAACGTTCGTCTTGGCCATTCGGTGGACCAGAATAACGTCGGTGCCGGAAAAGTCCGTTACCGGGCCAAGTTGCATTTCTTCGAACTGGCCATGGTGGGCGATAACCTTCAAATCCAGACCTCCGACATTGGCACACGCGTTGCAGGTACAGGTTGTGTTGGCAATCATGTCCTGCCGACGAAGAGCAAATGCGTTGTAGAGATTTTCGCAGATGGTCAGGAAGGTCTCGCCGGAGGGGAAATCCTGCCGCGTCGAATATGCCAGAACGGCATCGCCTTCGGTTTTCCAGAAATGGAGCGGATCACCCACCTGTTCGATCAGTACGCCCAGCAAGGATTGCAAAATCGGATTAGCGTGATCCATTTCCGAAGTGGTCAGAAACTGTGTGTATCCGGAAATGTCGGCAATCAACAGATATCCAGTTTGTGTTGACATGGCACGCTCCTCAAAAGAGTGTTTGGCGCGACTATTTTAGTTCACAAAGGGTTCAAAACCACTTTGGGTCCAAATGCGCCATAAACGGTCATCATGGTGTGTAGGCCGGAGCTCAGACGCAAAGTTGCCGGTGAGAGCCCGAAGTGGTTACCAAGTTCCGCAAAACAGCCCCTAAATGGCGCCGCCGCTATAGCGACGTCACTACGCCCATCCGAGTTGTTTTAGAGAGTGCCCATCATTCCAGATTTTGGTCATTCGGGCGATCTTATCACCTTCAAATTCCATAACGTAGGCATAGTTGGTTGCGATTTCTTTGCCGGTGGCAGGAACTGGTCCACCTTCACCGGTTTGTTTGCCGCTGAATACTGCTGTGGCCGTTACGATGTTGCGTTCGTGATCAGTCGAGAATGAGGTGATGTCGTAACTGCCATCTGGGATTGGGGTCAAAATTCCGGCGGTCCAAGCTGTATAACCTTCGATTGTCGAGATATCGGCCAATGCGTCGGCTTCACATGTAAAAGCGGCACTGTCCTGACAGTATGACTTGCAGACGTTCCAGCCTTTGCCTGTTTCGCATGCATCAAAGAAGGCCATGGCCGTTTCGGAAATACTCATCGTGTTTCTCCTATCCCTGTTTCACTAGCGTCCAGCACGTCGTTGCCTTCAATTCCGTCTGGATGGGGTAGTTTTAGAACATTTATTTTAAAAAATCAATTTTAAAATAAATAAGGGATGAAATTCACTCGCGAATTTCCCTCATGATAAAGTCGTAAAAATTTGGTATCACGTGCTTTTTTTCGTCGTGCCGCCCATACAAGACGGTCCCGTGAACGCAAAAAACCACAAAGCTTGCAAGCTGCGCCGTGTCCTTCTCCGCCCCGATGTCTCCATCCGCCTGGGCATTACGAAGAGCGGTTTCAACCAATGTCTCGACTTCTGCGCAGAACGCGCCCACTTGCTTTGCGGCCTCAGGACTTATCACATGCTTTTGTGCAAGGTGGTTCATCATCAGGCAGCCCTTGTATTCCGACTTGGCGGCCCCCAAAAAAACGTTTCGGAGAAACATTTCGACGCCTTCTAAGTTAGGGTTGTCGATCAAAATACGATAGCGCGGCCCGATAACATGATCGCGGTAATGATCCAAAGCTGCTGAGAACAATCCTTCCTTGTCTCCAAACTCCTTGTACATGCTGGCCGTGTTCAGCCCGGTTTCGCGGACAACGTCACTTATCGATGCAGCTTTGTAGCCGTTTTGCCAAAATACACCCATGGCTTTTTCAACTACAGCTTCGCGTGAATATGATCTTGGTCTACCCATCGGAGTATATTAAAATGATCATTTAAAAATCGCAACACATACCGTCTCAGCAAGATCAAGAAAAACCGTTACGCAGGGTAGAATCTTCGTGAACTGCCACGTTTTGCATGGTGCGCTCTTAAATTCCAACTCGCAGGCAAGTAGTTGATTTGTCATTGCTCCGTGCAGCGGGAATGCTCCCGCGTTTTCTAAAATTGACGTCAGGATTGACCGCCATTCTTATTGTTCAAACCAACCGCAGAAAACGCGTGGCTCAATTTTCGCATTCCAGCGCGGCCTTCAATGACCAGTTCGATGAAATTCGCTGAGAGGCAAAGTTCCGATGGTCGAACGAGCCTGCCTTGACCTAGACCATTTGCACGAGCAATGCTGCATGATTTACAGCCTGGTCGCGTATCCCCGAAAATGTGAATCTTGACGCGTTTAGGTTTCTCTGTAACGAGCGTCGGCTCACTCCCATTTCATCTGCCATGCATTGGACCGTTGCCCTACCGTCTCGTGCCAAATCGAGCTTTGGTTCGGGACTGAATGGACCACTCGTGGCGCGCAGATGTTCGCGTAATCTCCAACGTGGAAATTCGACCTATTTGAGCGCAAGGTAATTTAGGGCTGCATTTGGAGGAATACGTTTTGATGGAATCGAATTCTGACTCTGGGACTTCCCCAGAATACTCCAAAGCGGTGGAGAAATTTGATCTGGACGTCGCGAAGTCTGTCTTTTTCGGTAATTTCAGCGACGGGATCAATGCATGCGTAGAATGTTGTGATGTCCATTTGCAGGGCAATCCCCTGGCTTTGAACTGGATTGCATTGGACGGGCACTATGAGACCCGCGACTTTAGACAGTTGCGCGATGAAGCTGCACGCTTCGCCAACTTGCTGAAAGAACAAGGTATCCAACCCGGTGACATCGTGGCGGGTCTGTTTCCGCGCACCCCGGATCTTGTGACGGTTGTTCTTGGCGCCCTCCGAGCTGGCGCTGCCTATCAACCTTTGTTTACAGCTTTTGGGCCCAAGGCCATTCAGGACCGTTTGACCATGAGCGGCGCGAAGATGGTTGTGACTGACGCCGCGAACCGCAAAAAGCTCAACGAAGTGGAAGGTTGCCCGCCTGTCGCGATGATTGCTGACACGCGACAAGAGGTTGTTGGGGGAGACATTGATTTCCGCCGGGCAATGGCCTCGCAATCGCCTGAGTTCGTCCCGGTATTGCGGAACGGCGATGACCTGATGTTCATGATGGCGACATCTGGAACTACAGGTCCCGCAAAAGGAGTTCCCGTGCCCCTAAAAGCTCTGCCTGCCTTTAGATCTTACATGATCGAAGGGATCGGTCTGCGGCATGAGGATGTTTTCTGGAACATTGCCGATCCGGGCTGGGCCTATGGTCTATACTATGCGTTGATCGGCCCGCTACTATTGGGTCATGCAACCACTCTCGTCGAGGGGCCATTCACAGTGGACAGTACATATGACGTGATTTCGAGATTGAATGTGACTAACTTTGCAGGCGCGCCCACTGCGTTTCGACTAATCATCGCCGCCGGAACCGAGCGCGCGTCACAGCTGCGCGATCAGATCCGGTGCATCAGCAGCGCAGGCGAGCCGCTAAACCCCGAAGTCATCCGCTGGTTCGAAACCGAACTGAATGCGCCGATTAAAGATCACTATGGGCAGACCGAAACGGGTATGCTGGTGAATAACCATCACGGGCTTGAGCATCCGGTTCGTCCGGGATCGGCTGGCTATGTTATGCCGGGATACAGGGTCGAGGTTCTGGCCGAGGATGGCAGCATCGCCGATTTCAATGAGCCTAGTCAATTGGCCGTCAACATCGCGGATTCACCTCTCTTGTTCTTTAGCGGCTACCTGAATAAGGGCAACAAATCGATCGAGAACGGATACTATCTTACCGGGGACACGGTGGAGCGGGACGAACACGGATGTATCACTTTCGTAGGGCGGAACGACGACGTTATCACCTCTTCGGGGTATCGCATCGGACCGTTTGACGTTGAAAGCGCCCTGATCGAACACCCTTCTGTGACGGAGGCGGCAGTCGTAGGCGTGCCGGACAAGGAACGGACCGAAATAGTGAAAGCGGTGGTCGTACTGGCGGAAGGCACAGAAGGTAATGAGGAGTTAGCTGCAGAGCTGAAGGATTATGTAAAACAGCGCCTTTCTGCACACGCCTATCCTCGGCTTATCGAATTCGTTGAAGAACTGCCAAAGACACCCAGCGGCAAAATTCAAAGGTTCCTGCTTCGACCAGCGAGTGTCGGCGCCACTTGATCTAGCCTCTCGAGGGCAAGCTTCGTCGTTCATCTACATGGCAATTCTGCTGGGCAGCAACCGGCAGCTTCGTCCCGCGTTCTGTGAGTTCGCTTGTGTTGAGATATTGCTGTCGTAGCGAATGACCGCAAAGTGGGCTGCAACCGCAGCATCGTGACGGCATGTCGAGTGACCGGTAAGGGCCGACCGTGTAGGCGGCCCAGAGATGTTTGATTTCAATAGCTTCATCAATGGCCAAGTCACCCTCAAGTTCAACGCCAAGATACCTAACTGTACTGTTCATCTTTGTGTGCCCGAACAGAAGCTGAACGGCGCGAAAGTTGCCAGTCTTTTTGTAGATCTGAGTGACATTCGTTCGCCGCATCGAATGCGTGCCCTATGCACTGACTTCCAGTCCGATCGACGTGACCCAGTCCCGAACAATCCACGCATATTGACGTGGCGATATGTGAAGGCGCTCATGAGAACGGCCTAGCCAAAGATACTCTGATCCGACCATCAGTTCGTCTTCCATCCATTTCTCGACGGATGTGCGGGTGCCTTCAGATATCTCAAACCGAACTGACTTCTGCGTCTTGTTCTGTAGCACTGAGGCGCGTTCCTTGATCTGGCCTGACGCCATCACATCCACAACTTTCATCTTCACAAGGTCGCAGCCGCAAAGCTTGCTGTCGATTGCCATATTAAACAGAGCAAGATCACGATGGTCCTCTGCCAATTCAAGCCGCACCCAGATTGCTCAGACATGCTTAGGTTTCAGTGGCCGCTTCTGACCGACAATGCGGCCCTTGTTCCAGGCTGGCCGAAGTGCGCGAATGGCAGGTAAGTTTGGTATTTCCATGACTAATCCTCCGATCCGCCATGCCCTCCCAAAACGACAACCCGACGTTGACACAAACGTCATACCACAGGATGCCGCGCCGCCTCCGATGTCAGGAACCGAGTCCGACCTGCCCATTTGACAGAACGCAGTGAAAGTCAGTTTTTTATGGCTTGGCCATAAATGCGGCTCGGATCGCCTCCTTCATAGCGTCTTGAGGCCCTTGTTCTTTCGGCTTGCTGGATGCCATCACCAGCTTGGAGGCAGGTGTGTTTCCGAAGTCCAATGCGTCGTTCACCACCGATAGACCTGCGTGAAGCGACGAGCGACCAAGTAGACCTACTGCAATCCCAGCCTCAACCGCTGCGATCACGCCAGAGACGCTCTGGCTGGAATATACAAGGCGATATGGCTCTCCGCGGGCTTGCAATGAACTGACTGCCGCGTCGCGCCACCAGCACGCATGATCGAATAGGGCCACCGGAAGGCTTTCATCGATCTGAAAATTCCGGCGCGCCGACGACACCCAACAAGTTGGGTCTTCATAAAGAACTTCCTCTTGGCTGGACGGGTTTTCGACCTCATAGACCGCAAGGTCCAGCGAACCTTTGTCGAGGGCCTCGGGAAAACTTGTGCTCAGGGCGCAGGTGACATCCAGTTCGACTTTTGGGTGATGACGGGTGAAGGACGCAATGATCTCGGCGAGTTTGGTTCGCCCGTGATCGTCGGGTATCCCCAAACGTAGTTTCCCGCTTACAGTGTTCTGGGAAATCTCCCGTAGTGCCGCGTCGAGACGTGCCGTCACCTCCTGCGCGACTGGAAATAGCTTTCGTCCCGTGTCGCTCAGGACCACCCCGCGGCCATGTCGGTCAAAGACCGGCTGACCAAGAATCCCTTCAAGGCGCTTGATTTGAAGGCTTGTTGCGGACTGCGACCGGTGGATACGAGCGGCGCCTTCTGTGACGCTTCCGGCATCAGCCACGGCGACGAAGGTTCGCAAAAGATCGCTATCCAGGTTTTCCATTTGTTTTTCCAATATCGGAAATTGAAACTATGCGTTTCACAGATGCCTCGCGCCGCACTATTTTTCAAGGTCAGAGGAGTATCCCATGTCCGATCAGACAGCTGCCAACCGACCATCCAACCGGAAACCCTTAGTGTGGGGCCTGTTTCTGCTTCTGTTGGCAGGTGTAGGTTTTGCTTGGCCGGAACACGCCGCAAACGCAGCAAGGTTCGTCCTATGGGGTCTAATTGTCGTTGCCCCCATTGTCATTCCGGGCATCATACTAGCAGCTTGGATCATCGCCAGCGGCGCGGATACCCACATCGCTGGCGCGTTCGAGGGCAGGACGCTGAGAGCGGTTTTGGCTGCATCGCTCATCGGAGCCATCACGCCGGTCTGCGGTGTGACGGTGCTGCCCTTAATGGCCGGATTGCTGGCAGCGGGCGTGCCACTCGCTCCGATCATGGCATTCTGGCTGTCCTCCCCAATAACTGATCCGGCGATGCTCGCGACAACAGCCGCGACACTGGGTTTGAGCTTTGCGATCGGCAAAACACTCGCAGCTTTCGGATTAGGCGTATTCGGGGGCGTGATCACAGGGCTATTCGCCAAGACACCTTGGGCAATGAGCGCGCTTCGAGACAATGGTCTTGCGCGCCAATTGAGTGCCGCACGATGCGGCAGGGATCAACCCTTTGATCCATGGGTATGGCGGTCTGAGGCACGAAGGCATTCTTTCAGCAGACAGTTCTGGGCGACCACGCGGCTGATCCTGATCTGCCTGATCCCGGCATTTGCCGCCGAGTATGCCTTAAACGCCGCACTGACGCCGGGCGTACTGGCAGCATATGTTGGCGAAGACAAATGGTGGGCCATACCCGCCGCTGTCTTTGTCGGTGCCCCGGCCTATATCGACGGTTACGCTGCGCTCCCGCTGACACGCGGGTTGATCGACAACGGCATGTCCGAAGGCGCGGCGATGGCTTTCCTTGTCTCGGGCGGTGTTGTCAGCATCTGGGGTGCGATGGCCATTGCACCGGTGCTCAAAATGCAACCGTTCATGCTCTATCTGTTGCTTGCAGTTCTGGGGTCGCTCGGGGCGGGGTATGTCTTTGGGTGGATTGTCTGAGATTCAGCGTTAACGGGAAGCAGATGTTCAGCAACAGGCAGCTTTGTCCGCACTGTGTGAATTGATCGTTCCAGCCTCGCTGCGCGCTGCACCAATGGCCGGTTTCATCGCCGCGTCACAGCGCCAGATTTCGAGCGCATGCAGCGTTTCTTCCGTTGCGAGCCTGCGCCGCGAAAAATCACAATGACCGGGTTGGGCAGTTCGTATCCATATCGATAATGGGAGCCATTATCGTTATTGGTTTGCACTCGCAAACTTATCATTCACCTGCACGCAGTGCTGTAATAAGCGGTCGGCTACGGCAACTTTTGAGGTATCGAGGTGGCGCACATGTTTCGCAAGGGCCAATTCACGCCCGGACTCTGTCCATTCAAACAATTCGCAGAGCTGACCGTCTAGCTCCGATCTGATCGTTAAGACAGCTGGTCGGGCTCAAATCTTTGCAACAAAACCGGCAATGTCCAGGTCGGTGAGTGACTTCGGGCTGCAATCTGTTTTAGTAGCAAATCCCGAGCCTGCCGTCTCGTGAATGGGCTCTAGGTTTCAGCCGACATATCGGCTTCCACCCAGAACACCCCAGCATGATCTCCCTGACGGAGTAGCCCCTGAAGCGTCTCTTGTGAGCCGGCGCAGGGGTTTGGGTCATGGTCGGTCCATACCGTGGTGATCTTCCCACTATACCGGGTGGCCTTTCAGTATTGCAGCGCAGCAGTTACCGGAACTACATCGCAGCCGGACCTAATTCTCCCGCATTCCAGAATTGGTAGCATTCAGCTGGGCCAAGATTGCCACGTGGGCAAGCGATATCATAAATAATTTCCGCAAAACCCTCGATGATAACCCCAAACCCTGCCGCGACAATGATCACGGAACCAATGAGGTATCGACCATCTTCTTCAACTTGACCAAGCATTTGGTTTTCTTGATTTGGCCCCCAATTCAGGTGAATACCGTCTTCGATCGCGTATCCACCAGTATCAGTTCCGATCACATCAACATCGGACAAATCCAAGCTCCAATTCGGGTCTATTGCGGGATATTGCAGAGTGGCGGGCAGGTTATTTTGACCCAGATGACGCTCTGAAGGCAAATCGAAGCTAAAGCCGGACGAATTGGTGGTTTGGTAGGTATTGGCCATCCCATCAGTGTGGTTGACTGTTTGCGAAACTGATGAGTGAACTTTGTGCGCAAACCCGCGTTGGCCATGGTCGCGCAACGGACCAGCCGTGGACGTTCCGGCACTCAGGACAATGGCGAATGCGGTGACGGATGTAATAAGTGTCTTTTTCATTTCTTGGTCCCTCTAGGTTGAGCCTGTCTGATACGCTGTAGGTGGACCCAACTTGGAAGTTTGCGGATTCTATTTATTGCGCTGACAGGTCAAGGTTTTGAGAAAAGGCTTCAAGTTGACGCCTATCCCCGCCAGGCATGAACTTGCCTTCGCCTTGCGTAAAATCGGCAAGATGGAACGGACGCTGTTTGTCATCCACTGGTTGCTCGATGCCGATATGCAGCGCCGTGCACAGATTAGGCTGAACAAGGGCGAGGCGCATCACGCCCCGAAGAACGCCTTGAGAATTGGTCTACAGGGTGAAATCCGCGACCGTACTGCCAAGGACTAGCACTATCGGATGGCAGGCCTTGTCCTCTTGGCCGCTATCATCATCCACTGGAACACCAAGCATCTGAGAAGAGCGGTCACCGCTTATGATACAATCCTGCCCCTTACCGGAATCCATCCCAAACACGCTGCTAACAGGCGCTAGCTTGATGACTTTTCTCAAAACCTTGACTTGTCAGCGCAATAAATCTGAACCGCGGTTTGCCAGATTGAGTGCACACACAGCGTTTCAGATACGCTCGGCTGAAAAGGAACCAAACGATGAAAAAAGTACTGATTGCCTCCACCACAGTGTTCGCGATTGTTGCAAGCGCCGGAATGTCCATGGCTGGTCCGGTGCGTGATCAAGCCCAGCGTGGGTTTGAGAAGAATGTCCACACATCCGTTTCACAAGCAAACAACCACGCTGGGAAGAAAGCCAACAACCATCAAACCACTCAGATGATTGGCGGCGGTTCTGGTTTGACGTCAAAGCACGATCTGGGTCAAAAGAACCAGTCCTTAACTCAGGAGAATAGCACATATGGCGCCGGAGGGGGCTCGCAGCTTTCCAATGCTCCCCTTATCGGCGGCATTACCGTTTATTTCCTTGAAGTGCCTGAATTCGACTTTGATGCAAGAAGGCTTAAAAACGTTTTTGACATTGATGCTGGTACAGTGATCAAACGCAGGAGACGCTGAGGCTAAGATGCTGAAAGAGACCAAGCTGTGAACAGCGAGGCGAGATTTACCGGTGATCAACTCCAGCTGGTTCGCTCCTTTTGCTGGCTGGACGTTGTGATGCAACGGAGCTTCCAAGACCCGCTAAATTCCTAGATCACAAACCGATCATGTGCTTTGCCATTACGCGCACCCAGTGACCATTCGTTTAAACTAGACCAACTACGGAATGAGTGCGCTTGTCGGCTTTAACCTGATCAATCCGGCGCGGTTGTCGCTAAGCCAGTGTTTACCTGACAGAGAATGCCCCACTGCCAAACACGCCGCAAACAGGCGTTCGTTTGATGTATTTTCTCAAAACCTTGATGTGCCAGCGCAATCAATCTGAGGCGCAGATCGCCAATTTGATTGCACACACAGCGTGCCAAACACGCTTAGCTGAAAGGCGCGAAAAGATGAAAAAGGCAATGTTCACATCCGCAACAGTATTCGTGCTTGTCGTAAGTGCCGGAATGTCTATGGCCGGTCCTTCGCGTGGCAACCTAAGCGGGTTTAAACAGGGTGTTCGCTCATCAGATTCGCAAGCACACAACCGCACTGAGACGCAAAGCAACGGTTCCAAAGCCTTCACCGCCAGCCAGGTGCTGATTGATTTGACCACAACCGCCGGACCATTGTTCTGGTTTGAGTCCCAAAGTGAACGCGACAGCTATGATGTCGGTGAAGGCGAGTTGACGACGAACAACGGCACTCTGCGATATGGCGCGAATTTGCCTTTGGGTGAGATCGCGGGCGGACAGCTGTTTGGCGGGCTGGAATTTGGCATCGGCAGCCTGTCATCGAACGTCGGCACCAGCCTGGCCAGTGCCAATATCTCGACCGAAGCCTACGATGCAACCCTGAGCGCGCTTTGGGTTGCGGACAGTCTGCTTTATGTCGACGGGCAGCTTCGCTATGGGTATTTCGACAGCCAGATACGTCCGAATGGCAGGGGCGCAGTGGATGCCGATGGCAGTGGGTATGAGGTATCTGTTGAAGTTGGCAAGCCCTTCACGCTGCTGAACGAATGGACGCTCACCCCGCAAGTGCAGATCATGTACAGCGATATCGACATGAACGATGTCCCAGATGGCGTCGGGGGTGGTCGGATCGGATCCCTGGTGGATGGTGACACATTGACGGCTCGGGTCGGACTGCGCGCTGAACGTGCCATTGCAAACAATTCGATGCTGTATGGTCAAATCGACGTTTATCATACGTTCGACAACGCAACCTCGTTGGTGTTTGGGCAAAGTACAGTGTTCACCGAGCGCGGTCAGGACACAGCGGCCCTGACCTTTGGCGGTAATTTCTCCCTGTCAGATCGCTCTTGGTTCTATGGTGAGATCACTACTGAAACTGGATTGGGAAGCAGCTCGGACGACTACGCCTTCAGCTGGAGCATCGGCGTAGAGGTGCAGTTTTGAAGAGTAACGGGGTTCAGACGCTAGCTCGATGTTTTTTCTCAAAATCTTGATGTGTCATCGCAATAAATCTGACCGACAGATCGCCAATTTGAATGCGCACACAGCGTTTCAAACACGCTCAACCGAAAGGGACCAAGAAATGAAAAAGGCACTGATTTCCTCCGTCACCGCGTTCGCCATTGTTCTGAGTGCTGGAATGTCCATGGCGCACCCGTTGGATGGCTACGACCACCAAACTT